>NZ_JBNDHY010000174.1:0-8586 GCF_056755315.1 Monashia sp. HAY1-2A | reverse complement strand
TCCGTCGTCGGCAGCGTCAGATGTGTATAAGAGACAGGGATGCGGTCACTCAGGTCGTCAGGGCTTGCGCAGTGGTTGGCCCGGGAGGTGCTGCGTACGCAGCCTCAGCGCGTTGCCGATGACGCTGACCGACGAGAGCGCCATCGCGGCCGCGGCGATCATGGGCGACAGCAGCAGCCCGAAGGCCGGGTAGAGCACGCCGGCTGCGAGGGGGATGCCGGCGGCGTTGTAGACGAAGGCGAACACGAGGTTCTGCCGAATGTTCGACATCGTGGCCTCGGACAGGGCGCGGGAGCGGACGATGCCGGTCAGGTCTCCCTTGAGCAGGGTCACACCGGCGCTCTCGATCGCGACGTCGGTGCCGGTGCTCATGGCGATGCCGACGTCGGCCGTGGTCAGGGCGGGGGCGTCGTTGACGCCGTCGCCGGCCATCGCCACGACCCGGCCCTCGGCGCGCAGGGCCTTGACGACGTCGCTCTTGTGCTCGGGCAGCACCTCGGCCTCGACACGGTCGATGCCCAGGCGACGGGCGACGGCGTGGGCGGTGACCTCGTTGTCACCGGTGAGCATGACGACCTCGATGCCGTCCTCGCGCAGGGCCTTCAGCGCGCCCGGCGTGGTGTCCTTGACGGGGTCGGCGATGGCGAGCACCCCGGCGACGCTGCCCTCGACCGCGACGTAGACGGCGCTGGCGCCGTCGGCCCGTAGCCGGTCCGCCTCGGCGTCCATGCCGGCGGTGTCGACGCCCTGGCCGGCCAGGAACGTCTTGCTGCCCACGAGGACCCGGGCACCATCGACCGTGCCGGTGACGCCCTTGCCGATGGGGGCGTCGAACTCCGTGACGTCGGGAACGTTCAGTCCCGCGTCGGTGGCGGCCCGGACGACGGCGAGACCGAGCGGGTGCTCGCTGGCGCGCTCGACGGCGGCCGCGAGCCGCAGGACCTCGTCCTGGTCCGCTCCGTCGGCGGGGCTGATGTGGGTGACGGACGGGCGGCCCTGCGTCAGGGTGCCGGTCTTGTCGACGACGAGGGTGTCGACCTTCTCCATCAGCTCGAGCGCCTCGGCGTTCTTGATCAGCACCCCGAGCGAGGCGCCCCGGCCGACGCCCACCATGATCGACACGGGTGTGGCCAGGCCCAGCGCACAGGGGCAGGCGATGATGAGGACGCTGACCGCCACGACGAGCGCGTGCGCCAGCCGCGGGTCGGGGCCCGCCGTGGCCCAGACGACGAACGCGGCCACGGCGATCACGATGACCGCGGGCACGAAGACGGCGGAGACGCGGTCGGCGAGCCGCTGGATCGGTGCGCGGGAGCGCTGCGCGTCGGCCACCATCTGGACGATGCGGGCGAGCATCGTGTCGCGCCCGACCTTCTCGGCACGGATGACCAGTGAGCCGGTCTGGTTGACGGTGCCACCGATGACGGCGTCGCCCGTTGTCTTGGTCACCGGCATCGACTCGCCGGTGACCATCGACTCGTCGACGGTGGTGCGGCCCTCCTGGACGGCGCCGTCCACGGGGAGGGACTCGCCCGGCCGGACCCGCAGCAGGTCGCCGAGCTGCACCTCGTCGAGGGTGACGTCGGCCTCGTTGCCCTCGGTGTCGATGCGGTGGGCGGTCTTGGGGGTGAGGTCGAGCAGCGCGCGGATGGCCCCCGACGTGCTCTCCCGTGCGCGGAGCTCGAGGACCTGCCCGAGCAGGACGAGGGTCGTGATGACGGCGGCGGCCTCGAAGTAGACGGCGACCGCACCGTCCATCCGGAAGGCCTCCGGGAACAGCCCGGGCGCAACGGTCGCCACCACGCTGAACGCCCACGCCACGCCGGTGCCCATCGCGATGAGGGTGAACATGTTCAGCTTCATCGTTCGAAGCGAGGTCCAGCCTCGCTCGAAGAACGGCCAGCCGGCCCACAGCACCGCCGGAGTGGCCAGCACGAGCTGGGCCCAGTTCGCCGCGGGTGCCGAGATGGCGTCCTGCAGGGCGGGGACGAGGTCGCGTCCCATCGACAGGACGAGGACCGGGATGCTGAGGATGAGGGCCACGGTGAACCGGCGGGTCATGTCGGCCAGCTCGGGGTTGGGTCCGCTGTCCGCGGTCACGGTGACCGGTTCGAGCGCCATGCCGCAGATCGGGCAGGTGCCCGGTCCCGGTCGTCGGACCTCCGGGTGCATGGGGCACGTCCACTCGGCGACGTCGCCGACCGAAACCGCAGGAGCGGCGACCTCTTCGTGGTTCGCGTGCGGGGAGCTGTCCAGGTGGTGGTGCTCGTGGCCATGGCTGCCGTGGTCGTGCACGCCGTGGTCGTGCACGCCGGACGCGGGCGCCGGGGACCCGAGGTAGGCGCTCGGGTTCACCTCGAACGCGGCCTTGCAACCGGCGGAGCAGAAGTAGTAGTCGTGTCCGTCCACCACGAGGTGGTGCTCGCTGGTGGCGGGGTCGACGTCCATGCCGCAGACCGGGTCCTTCACGAGCGAGGTCGTCGAGGTCGAGTGGTCGCCGTGGCTGTCCATACCCTCAAGATACCCCCATAGGGTATGTCGTCAAGGTCGGGAGGAGCGCCACCTAGATGAAGAGCAGCTGCGCCCCGTCGGTCAGCTCGATGAAGTCCGAGGCCGAGATGATTCCCTCGACGTCGTCGCGCAGGTCCTGCTCGGTCAGGTGCTGCATGTCCGCGGACATCCGGCATGCCCACAGGTGCCCGCCGGAGGCCACGATCTGGTCGAGGAAGTCGGGCACCTCCGGGACGTCCAGGTCCGCGATGGCCTTCTTCATCTGCGAGGTGGCCAGGTGGGTCATGCCCGGGACGCCGCCGAGCCCCTGGGGCAGGTGGGTGGCGGTGTTGCCGAGCATCGTGAACTTCAGGTGGCCAGACGTCTTCTTGTTGATCATGTCGAAGCCCCAGAACGTGAAGAACAGGTGCGTCTCGACGCCTTCCCCGAGCGCCGCGTTGGCGAGGATGAGGCCGGGGTAGGCCATGTCGAGGTTGCCTTTGCTGCAGATGATCGCGAGCTTGCGACCCTGCGCGTCGGGAGCGTCGAACGACGGGACGAGCGGGGCGGTCTGGGTGGTCATCACACACATCCCTTCGGCTTGGGCAGTCCCGCGACGTACGCCATCTTCTTGGCCGGCTTGCCGGGGAAGAGGTCGAAGAGGGACTTGATGGGGGTGCCGGTCTGCGTGCTGACCCGGCGCAGGGTCGCCGTCTCGCCCTGGCGGGCGAAGTCGTCACGCAGGAAGTGCACGAGCTTCCAGTGCTCGTCGGTCAGCTCGATCCCGATGAGGCGGCCGAGCTCGACACCGAGGTCGTCCGACCACTGGTCCGGGTGGGTGAGGAAGCCCTCGTCGTTGACCTCGACGGCGTGGCCGGCGATCGTCGTGGTGGGCATGGTGACGCTCCTTTCAAGCGCTCGCGGGAGCGGGGACCTTCCCCGCCATCGACATCTGCGCGGGCAGGCCGAGAGGTCGTCCGGGGAGCAGGAGGTTCCAGTAGATGTGGCGGAACGCGAGCTTGCCGACGTGGTTGGCCCGCGACTGCTTGAGCAGCGTCATCGGCCCGAGGTGTGGCAGCGGGAAGGTGCCGGTCAAGGGCTCGGTGTCGTAGTTGAAGTCGAGCAGCATCGCCTTGCCGCCGCCGGACTCGACAAAGCAGTTGGCGTGCCCGTCGAACGAGTGGCTCATCGGGCGCCCGGCTGCGTGCTCGACGAAGTTGTCCGCGAACACCTCGACGGAGAAGTGCGCGACGGAGCCGGCCTTCGACGTCGGGATGTTGCTCGCGTCGCCGAGGGCGAAGATCGATGCGTGCTCGGTGGAGAGCATCGTGTGCTTGTCGACCGGGACGTAGCTCAGCTCGTCACCGAGCCCCGAGCGCGCGACGAAGTCGGCGCCCATGTTGAGCGGGATCGTCACGAGCTGGTCGTATGCGATCTCGCGCTCGTCGTAGGAGACGAGGACTCTTCGCTCCTGGTCGACGTGCTCGACGAGGAAGTCGGTCTCGAGGGTGATGTCCTTGTCGGCCAGCAGGTGGCCGAGCTCGCGGCTCGCGACCGGCTTGGTGAAGGCGCCGTCGAGCGGGGTCACGTAGACGAGCTCGGTGCGGTCGCGCAGGCCCCGGCGGCGCAGGAAGTCGTCGGCGAGGAAGGCGAACTCGAGGGGCGCCACCGGACACTTGATCGGCATCTCGGTGATGTGCACGACGAGACGGCCTCCCGAGAAGCCGTCCAGCGCCTCGCGTAGGGCCATCGCCCCGTCGAAGGTGTAGAACTCGCCGACGCTGCGGTGCCACTCCGGCCCGAGCATGCCGGGCGTCTGGTCGGGGCGCGGCGACGTACCGGAGGCGATGACGAGCTCGTCGTAGGCGAGGGTGCGGCCGTCGGCCAACGAGACCTCGCGGGCCTCGGGGTCGACACGCTCCACGTCGCCGAGCACGAGCTCGATGCCGTCGCCGATGAGTCTGTGCCGGCTTCGTCGGACCTGGTCGGGCTCGATGAGGCCGAACGGCAGGAAGAGGTATCCCGGCTGGTAGTCGTGGGTGTCGTCCTTGTCGACGACGGTGATGCGCCACTCGTCGGCGGGTAGGCGGCGCCTCAGCTTGTTCACGACCATGGTGCCGGCCGTGCCCGCTCCCAGTACTACGAGTGACCTTCTGGTTGTGGTCATGCCTCGACGGTACCCCCGCGGGTATCGGCCTCGCTGTGAGCGAGGAGACAGGCGGGCTGTGATGTGTCAGACAGGCGCACCCGCGCCGTCGACGATCCGGGACGCGGCTCGACAGGCAAGGGTGAGGTGAGGAGCTGAGGGGGCCCCGTAGCCTCCGCCAGCGCTCCGGCTCCTCCTCGAATCTGTGACGAACCCGGCGCGACGCTGGTTGGCTTGCTCGTTCTGGCCTCGGCAGGATGCGGTCAACCGAAGCTCCAGGACGGAGCCTTCGTCGTCGTGCGTTGAGCCAATGGCAGCCCTGGAGACGATCGCCGAGCGGTTGAAGATGAGGCTCCGAGCAGACGGCCGCGCAGACGCTGAGGCAGCGTCAACGTGGCCATTCACCACCACGCTGGGCGCTTCGTCAGCGTGTTGCCACCGGTCTTGCTTTCCTGGTCAGCGGGGGCTCCGTGCGGAAGCGTGAGGGCGCCGAGGCGTCCCAACCCAGTCGCGCCCTGCACGCCTCGAGGGACGTGCGCTGTGGCACCAGACGCACGCAGGCGCGGCTAGCCCTCGCCGCCTTGATCTGCATCGTCCTCAGCGTCGTGGCGCTCGTCCTCGAACGCCTTTACGAGGAGGCGGGCACGCTCGTCGCGGCCGACCGTGTTGGCGTCCTCGCGACCGTGCATGGCCTGCGCAAGGGCCCACTCGGGCAGATCGGGACGAGGTCGCTCAGCTGCTGTGCCCATGGGCGCCATCCGTTCCATCGCCGGGCCTACCAGGGACCAACCAAGGTATCGCGCAGCGACGCCTTCCCAGTGTGCGCCCGGGCGGTGAGTCGCCACAACTGCAAGGCGCGAGACAGGTCCTCACAGAGACGCAGCCGGCTCCTTCGGCGCCGTACCGGATCGACACTTCGTGAGCCGGCCCGAAGACCTGTCGCGGACCGGCTCGTGACGTGCGGCGGCCGAGAAGACGCAGACCTGCCCGCTTGCCGACAACAGGACGTAGGCTCGGGCTGTCTCGCACACCGGAAACGTCTCGGGCCGCGGGGGAGCCGAGGTCTCGAATGTCCGCTGATGCACCCGAAGGCCCACCTCCTGTGAACCGGTCGCTGACAGTGCTGGCAGCCGACGTGCGCCGTGCCCGTGAAGAGGTGCAGCGACTCCGCGGCGTACCCGCGTCAGCACCGCTTCACGCTGCACACGAGTCGTTGCTGGAGGCCATGGAGCGATACGCCGCGGCGCTCAGTGTCCGCAACCTGCCGCTCCCTTCGCGGCTGCGTGACGAGCTGCGTCTGCAGCGTCGCATCCGCCGTAACCGCGGCCGGTGCGGCTCATGACTTCCTGCGGCTTCTTTGCATGGTCCGAGGCGCCGGTCCTCAGCGCTCCGGCAATGGGGCGGCGGCTGGGGGCCGCGCTGTCAGCTCCCGGGTTCGCGAACGGGATCGACTCCCCCCATCAAGCAGGGTCCGCCGGGTCGACGGCACGAACCAGAGCCCAGTCATGATGCGTCGCCTGATCGTCCTCGATCTTTTCTCCGGGCCAGGCTGGCGCGATGCGACCCAGATGGTGGGACACATACCAACCGGTGACGGTGTGGCTTGGGTGCTCGTCCAGCCGGACCGTGTCGAAGTCGTCGCGGGTGGCCCGAGCGACCCGCAACAACTACGGGATGCGAGTGACGGAGGACCGTCCTTCTACTGTCGTGTCTGGCACACAACGTCAGGGACCGACCGGCCGACGGTGCACACCGTGGCCGCAGGCGACGCCGACCTCTACGAGGAGATCCTCTTGAGCATCGGCTTCCGGCTCGAAGAGCCCGAAGGGGTTCGGCTGGAGCGTGATGACTCCGGCGTCTTCCGGGGCTACTACATCTGACAATGCCGGGACGGCGGGACCGCGGGAACGCGTACGTTTCCGCTGCAGGCGCCTCGGTGGTGCCCACATCTGTCGGAGCGGGTGATGATCGGCTCATGGCCGCCACGGCAAGCCAACCAGCTGAACACGATCGAGCCGCCCCCGATGTGACGAGCCTGGGGCCGTGATCACGCGCCGCCGACGGCTGGTCGTGAGCCCGTCCTTCCGAACGACGGCGCTCCGGGGGCGCCCCCACCGAGCCACGGGGACCCCATCCGACGGGTTGCCCACCAGATGCGACAGGGACACGAGTCAGGCGGGGCTCAATGTGACCTCGGGGGACACCGGGACACATCGGCAGGAGACGGGCGGATGACAAAGAGGGAACCCCGCCCGTTCCTGCGTGAATCTGCAGGTGGGACGCGGTTCTGTCTGGTGGAGCTGAGGGGACTCCGTCGCCTCCGCTGGCGCTCCGGCTCCTCCTCGAATCACTGAGTCCCAGAAACGGCAGAGAGACCGGAGGAAAAGCGTGTCCGGTCTCTCTGCCGTTGGTGGAGCTGAGGGAGCCGTCGGCTCCGCTGCGCTCCGCCTCCTCCCGAATCCCCCCAACCTGTTCCAGAACATGAAGCAGGACCGGACGAAAAGCGTGTCCGGTCCTGCTTGATGTTGTGGAGCTGAGGGGATTCGAACCCCTGACCTTCTCATTGCGAACGAGACGCGCTACCAACTGCGCCACAGCCCCTCGGTGCGGAAGGAACGATAACACCACGCGGACCGGCTCATCCAATCGGTGCGGTGGTCACGGTGCGAAGGTGAGGACGAGCGCGGCCCAGGTGCCCGAGGTGGTGCCGTCCGCGCGGAACGTGCCGGTGGACGTCGGGAGCTGGTAGGCGCGGCCGAGGTTGGTCTGGCCCGTCGCCTGCGGGGTGAGCGCGGTCCACGCCGAGGTCCACGTCGGGTTCGTCGCCGCAGTGAACGAGGCGACCGCCCCGAACACGACCTCACGTGCCGCCGTCGTCGTCTGGGTCAGCCCGGACGAGAACGAGGCCGTCGTGCCGGTGGCCGAGGCGACCCGGTCGACCCGCGCCACACCCTGAAGGTCGTCCACGACCATCCGGTACGACGAGACCTTCGGGAAGGTCGCCGTGATCTTGGCACCCTGCGGCAGCGGCTTGGTCGCGAGCGCCGTGAGGACGAGGAGCCGGCCGCCGCTCACGGACACCGACCGGGCGAGGGTGTAGGTGTTGCCGGCCGTGTCGGTGACGCTGGCGGCGCCGTTCGAGTTGGTCAGCACCTGGAGCGTCACGACGACGAGGTGGTTCTGCTGGACGCCGGCCCCGGTTCCGAGCGTGACGGTCGCGGACGAGGCGGACGTCGTCGACGACGCCGTGCCGACCGTGGCCACGAAGCCGGGTGGCGGCGCGGCGACCGTGACCGACCGCTGCGCCGTGGCGCTGACGCCGGACGTGTTGGTGACGGTGACGGTCACGGTGTAGGCGCCCGCGACGCTGTAGGTGTGCGTCGCGGTGGCGGTCGCCGACGCGGGCACGGTCGTGCCGTCACCGAAGTCGAAGGCGTACGACAGGGTCTGGCCCTGCGGGTCGGTGGACGCCGAGGCGTCGGCGGTGACCGCGACGGGCGCGGTGCCGCTGGACGGGGTCACGGACAACGAGGCCGTCGGCGGCCGGATCGCCGCGGAGACGGTGACCGTCTTCTGCGCGGTGGAGGTCAGGCCGGAGGTGTTGGTGACGGTCACGACGACCGTGTAGCTGCCGGCCGAGACGTAGCTGTGCGTCGCCGTGGCGGAGGCCGACGCGGGCACGGTCGTGCCGTCGCCGAAGTCGAAGGCGTACGACAGGGTCTGGCCCTGGGGGTCGGTGGAGGCCGAGGCGTCGGCGGTGACCGCGACGGGTGCGGTGCCGCTGGACGGGGTCACGGACAGCGAGGCCGTCGGCGGCCGGATCGCCGCGGAGACACTGACCGTCTTCTGCGCGGTCGCGGTCAGGCCGGAGGTGTTGGTGACGGTGACCGTGACGGTGTAGCTGCCGGCGGTCGTGTAGCTGTGCGTCGCGGTGGCCGAGGTGGAGGTGC
>NZ_JBNDHY010000173.1:0-8597 GCF_056755315.1 Monashia sp. HAY1-2A | reverse complement strand
TCCGTCGTCGGCAGCGTCAGATGTGTATAAGAGACAGCTGCTCACTCAGACTGAGCACTGACGTAGCGACCGGGGTGCAGCGGGTGTCCGGAGGTGGTGCTCCGTCAGGTGCCGAGAACCCGCTCCAGGTAGGCGTTGGCGAACCGGCGCTTCGGGTCGACCCGGTCGCGGACAGCGACGAAGTCGTCGAACCGCGGGTACTGCTCGCGCAGGTACTCGGCATCGCGGGTGTGCATCTTGCCCCAGTGCGGGCGGCCGCCGTGGTTGGTCGCGATGGCCTCGAAGGCGTCGAAGTAGGCGCCGCGCTCCTGCCGGTGGTACCGGTGGATCGCGACGTAGCAGCTCTCTCGCTCGTAGGCCGTCGACAACCAGACGTCGTCGGCGGCGGCCAGCCGGCACTCGACGGGGAAGGAGATGTGCTCGTCGTGGGTGTCGACCCACTCGCGCAGCTCGAGGAGCACCTCCCCGAGCGCTGCCCGCGGGAAGGCCCACTCCGACTCCATGAACCGCACGTCGCGAGCGGTGACGAACACCCGGTGCGACCAGTCGGTGTACTGCCGTTCCGACAGCGCCCGCGACGCGACGGCGTTGATGCCCCGCGTCGTGCGCGGCAGCCGGGTGGCGACGCGGTTGGTCACCTCGAAGAACCGGTTGCTCAGCAGGTCGTCGTCGAGCCGCTCCCGCCACGCTGGGAGCGGCTTGGGCGTCGTCCCCTCGGGCACGCGGTTGTTGCGCTTCGTGAGGGTGCGGTCGGTGTGCGGGAACCAGTAGAACTCGAAGTGGTCGTTCGTCTCGGCGACGACGTCGAGGTGGGCGAGCACGTCCGACAGCGGCTCCGGCCTCTCGACGGCGTGCAGCAGGAACGCGGGCACGACCGCCAGCGTGATCTCGGTGACGATCCCGAGCGCACCGAGCCCGAGGCGGGCCGCCTGGAACAGGTCGGGCTCACGGGTCGACGAGCAGTCGACGACCGAGCCGTCGGCGAGCACGAGGCGCAGGGCGCGGATGCCCGCCGAGAGCCCCTGCAGACGAAGCCCGGTGCCGTGCGTGCCGGTACCCGTGGCGCCGGCGATGCTCTGCCGGTCGATGTCGCCGAGGTTCGGCATCGCGTACCCGAACGCAGCGAGCTCGTCGTTGAGGACGTGCAGCGGCGTGCCGGCACGCACCGTCGCCTCGCCGCGCGTCGCGTCAATCGACGTGATGCCGGACAGCGCCCCGAGGCGCAGCTGGACGCCGTCAGTCACCGCGACACCGGAGAACGAGTGCCCGGCGCCGATCACCTTGACCCGCAACCCGCGGTCCGCGGCGCGGAGCAGCTCGTCGGCGACCTCGGCCTCGCTGCGCGGCGTCGCGACCCGGGCCAGCCGGGTCGACTCGGTGCCCGACCAGTTCGACCAGTCGACGCTGCGCACGACGCGCGGCGCGTTGTCAGCCAAAGCACTGCCCTTCCCCACGGTAGGTCGCGGCCCGTCCGACGACCTCGTCGCCGCGGGCACTGCTGACCAGCACGAACTCGGTGAACCGCTCGGCCAGCTCGCCCGCCTTCGCGTGCCGGAACCACACCCGGTCACCGAGGCCGAGCGCATCGGCTCCCGGCCCGCGCAACGGGGTCTGCACCTCCCCGGTGCCCTCCCGACGCTCGAGCCGCAGGCCCTGCTCCTCGAGCAGCTCGGGGACCCGCGACCAGCCGGGCGGGCCCGAGGCGACGTAGCCCCCGGCGAATCCCGTGACGACGCCGTCGGTTGGCCGCCGCACGACCGCGGTGCCGAAGAACGCCGCCGGGGTCAGGTCGAGGGCGTCGTAGGCGTCGAAGAGCGTCGGCGCGTAGAGGCCGGACCCGGCGGCGAGCTCGGTGAGCGCCGCGTCGCGGCCCGTCAGGTGCAGGCTGCCGGTGCCGCCGCCGTTGACGAACTCGAGGTCCGTGAGCGCGCGGGTCGCCGCGACCACCTCGCCGCGGCGGGTGCGCAGCTCGCGGTCGGACAGGCGCTTCATCCGGCGCACCGCAGGCGAGGAGTCCGGCAGCCCCGCGATCTGCGCGTCGTAGAACATGAGACCGACGACGACGAGGCCCTGCTCGAGGGCCCGGCGCACGACGACCTCGACGTCGCCGGCCGTCCGCAGGGGCGACCGGCGCACGCCGAGGTGGGCCGGCCCGACGCGCAGCGACGCGTCGACGTCCACGGCCACGCGCAGGCCCCCGTGGCCGGGCACCTGGCGGGCCAGGAAGTCCACGTGCTCGACGCTGTCGACCATGACCGTGACGGCCGCTCGCAGGTCAGGGTCGTCCGCGATCTCGGTGAGGGCTTCGACGTCGACGCTCGGGTAGGCCAGCAGCACGTCGCGCTGCCCCGACCGCGCCCACCAGACCGCCTCGCGCGCGGCGTAGCACATGAGGCCGGCGAAACCGTCGCGCTCCAGCGCCCGCTCGATGAGCGGCCGGCACCGCAGCGACTTGGTGGCGACGCGGACGGGAAGGCCGCCCGCGAGGGCGACGAGCACCGACGCGTTGGCGTCGAACGCGTCGACGTCGACGACGGCGAGCGGGTAGGACAGGCCGGCGGTGGCAGCCGACAGCCGGGACGCCGTGAGGCGGGTCCGTGGCCCGCCCGACCGCGGCGCGGCGGCCCGGCCCGGGGGCGACGTGGCAGCCCCGGCAGCCTCGTGCGGAGGCGGCGCCGCGGCCCGCTCGGAGGCCGACGCGTCGGGCAGGGAGGGGTGGCCGCTCATGCGCGCACCCTACCGAGCGTCACCTCACGGCCGGCGCCGGACGTCACCCCGCGCGCTCGACGACCGACAGGGCCAGGGCCTGCAGCGCCGCCTTGGCGTCGCTGTCCGGCAGGGGGTCGAGCAGACGCTGGGCGTCCCGGGCCACCGCGACGGTCTCCGCGCGGGCCTGGCCGAGGCCGGGGTGGGCGCGCAGCAGGGCCAGCGCCTCGGCGACACCGGCGTCGTCGTCGGACAGGTCGGCATCGAGCAGCTCGAGCAGCCGGGCGTCCTCGGGTCGCGACGGGTCGGCCAGGGCCCGGGCCCGCAGGACCGCGAGCGTGTCGACGCCCTCGCGCAGGTCGGTGCCCGGCGTCTTGCCGGACTCCCCCACCTGCGACTCGATGTCGATGAGGTCGTCCGCGAGCTGGAAGGCGATGCCGACCTTCTCGCCGTACAGGCGCATGGTCTCGGCCGTCTCGGCCGAGCCGCCGCTGAACATGACGCCGTAGCGCCCGGCCGTCGCGATGAGCACGCCGGTCTTGTCGGCCAGGACGCCGAGGTAGTAGTCGACGGGGTCCACGCCGGCCGGGCAGGCCTGGTCGTCGCGGATCTGTCCCGCGCACAGTCGCACGAACGTCTGCGCCTGGATGAGGACCGCCTCGGCCCCGAGCCCCGCGACGAGCTCGGAGGCCTTGCCGAAGAGCAGGTCGCCCACGAGGATCGCCGTCGAGTTGCCGTACGCGACGTTGGCCGAGACGACCCCACGGCGCATCCGGCCCTCGTCCATGACGTCGTCGTGGTACAGCGAGGCGAGATGGGTCAGCTCGACACCGGCCGCGGCCCGGACGACGTCGTCGTTGATGCCCTCACCGAGCTCGGCGGCGAGCAGCGTCAGCAGCGGCCGGAACCGCTTGCCGCCCGCCTCGAGCAGGTGCCCCGACGCGCGCGCGATGAACGGGTCGTCGTGGTCGACGACCTCGCGCAGGAGGGCGTCGACCCGCTCGAGCCCGTCGCGCAGGTCACTCGCGAGCTCCGGCGTGGCCCCCGGGATCCCGAGGACCGGCGGCGTGGCGTGCGTCGTCATCGGCTCCCGCTCACCGCACGAACTGCGACGCGCGGTCGGCCAGGTCGAGCAGGGCCGACGGCAGCACGCCGAGGGCAAGGGTCACGAGCGTGCCGACCGCGATGGAGAACGTCGTCGGCATCGACGGCGTCATGACCTCCACCGAGTCGTCCGGCGCGTCGCTGAAGAACATGAGGACGATGACGCGCGCGTAGACGAACACGGTGATCGCGCTGCACAGCACGCCGACGACGGCGAGGACCGTGCCGGTGGCACCGCCCGTCGCGATGGCGGCCGCGAAGACCCCGAACTTCGACACGAAGCCGCTCGTCAGCGGGATGCCGGCGAAGGCGAGCATGAGGAACGCGAAGGCGGCACCGGCGACCGGGTGGCGACGCCCGATGCCGGCCCACTGCGACAGGTGGGTGGCCTCGGTGCCGTTCTGGCGCACGAGCGAGACGATGGCGAAGGCCGCGATCGTCGAGAAGCCGTAGGCGACGAGGTAGAAGAGCACCGAGCCGACACCGGCGCGGTCGAAGGCGAGGACGCCGACGAGGATGAAGCCGGCGTGCGCGATCGAGGAGTAGGCGAGCAGCCGCTTCATGTCGGTCTGCGTCACCGACAGCACGGCCCCGACGACCATGGTCAGGAGGGCCACGATGACGATGGCGTTCTGCCACTCCCAGCGAGCGGTGTCGAGGCCGACATAGGCCAGGCGCAGGATCGCGCCGAAGGCGGCGGCCTTCGTGGCCGCGGCCATGAAGCCGGTGACCGGCGTCGGGGCACCCTGGTAGACGTCGGGCGTCCAGGCGTGGAACGGAACCGCACCGACCTTGAACAGGAGGCCGACGAAGACGAGGAACGCGCCCGGCAGGAGCAGGCCGTTCATCTCCAGCGGACCCGTGGACACGGCCCGGGAGAGGTCACCGAAGTAGACCGAGCCGGAGTAGCCGTAGAGCAGCGCGGTGCCGAAGAGGAAGAACGCCGAGCTGAACGCGCCGAGGAGGAAGTACTTCAGCGAGGCCTCCTGGGACAGCAGGCGGCGCCGACGGGCCAGGCCCGAGAGGATGTACAGCGGCAGCGAGAGCACCTCGAGGGCGACGAACATCCCGATGAGGTCGTTCGTGGTCGGGAACAGCATCATGCCGCCGATGGCGAACATCGTCAGGGGGAAGACCTCCGAGGTGAGCGCGCCGACGCGGACGGCCGCGGTCTCGTACGACGAGCCCGGCGTCGACGCACCGCTCGGCGTGAACGCCTCCGGGCCGACGCCGCCGAGGCGCTCGGCCATCGTCAGCACGCCGAGGATGCCCATGAGGACGATGGCACCCTGCATGAACAGCGCCGGGCCGTCGACCGCGAGGGCGAACAGCTGGTGGGAGGTCGCGCCGTCGACGAGTCCGAACGTCAGGCCCTGGTGGCCGGCCGCGGCGACGACCGCGACGGCCGCTGCGACGAGCCCGGCGACCGCGAGCGACACCTGGACGACGTGGCGGCTCGAGCGCGGCGCGAACGCCTCGACGAGCACCCCGACGATCGCCGTGCCGAAGACGATGAGCATCGGCAGGACGGCCAGGTAGTCGACCTGCGACTGCTGGAACGCGGCGGGAAGCGTGGTCAGCGCCAGCGGGGCGGCGGCGGTCACTTCGAGCTCCCTTCGGCCAGCGTGCCGGCCGGGTTGAGGGACGGGTCGGCGGTCTTGACGACCGTCAGCGTCTTGTCGACGGCCGGGTTGATGACGTTGAGCGCGAGGTTGGGGTAGAACCCGAGCACGAGGAACGCCGCGAGGATCGGGGCGGCGACGACCTTCTCGCGGGTCGTCAGGTCGCGCACGAGCGACAGGCCGCGACGGCCGTTCTCGTCGAGGCGCGAGTGCTCCCGCTCGCCGACGACACCCTCGGGCTTCGGCCCGGTCATGACCTTCTTGTACATGAGCAGCATGTAGAGGGCGGCCAGGATGATGCCGGTCGTGCCGAGGACCGCGGCGACCGGCTGCGTCGGGAAGCTGCCGACGAGGACGAGGAACTCCGACACGAAGCTGGCCAGGCCCGGCAGCGCGAGACCCGACAGGCTCGCGACGAGGAAGATGCCCGCGAGGCCCGGCGTGACCCGCTGCCACCCGCCGAAGTCGGGGATGCGCTTGCTGCCCCGGCGCCGCACGAGCATCGCGGCGAAGAGGAACAGCGCCGCCGTCGAGAACCCGTGGTTGACCATGTAGAGGTTCGAGCCCGCGTGGCCGGTCGACGTGAAGGCGAAGATGCCGAGCACGATGAAGCCGAAGTGGCTGACCGACGTGTAGGAGATGAGCCGCATGACGTCGGTCTGGCCGATCGCGAGCAGCGCGCCGTAGATGATCGAGACCACCGCGAGGACCACGACGACCGGGGTGGCCCAGCGGCTCGCGTCGGGGAACAGCTGGAGGCAGAACCGGATCATCCCGAAGGTGCCGACCTTGTCGAGGACACCGACGAGCAGCGTCGCCGTGGCGGGTGTCGACTCGGTGGCGGCGTCGGGCAGCCAGGTGTGCACGGGGACCATCGGGGCCTTGACCGCGAAGGCGAGGAAGAAGCCGACGAAGAGCAGTCGCTCGGTGGTCGGGTCCATGTGCAGGCCCGTGAGGCGCTCGACGAGGAAGCCCTCGGCGCCGCCCGGGCCCTGGATGCCGAGGCCGATGACGGCCACGAGCATGACGAGACCACCGGCCAGCGAGAAGAGGAGGAACTTCATCGCGGCGTACTGCCGGCGCGGGCCGCCGAAGCGCCCGATGAGGAAGTAGACCGGGATGAGCATCGCCTCGAAGAAGACGTAGAAGAGGAACACGTCGGTGGCGGCGAAGACCCCGACCATGAACGTCTCGAGCACGAGCAGCAGCGCGAAGTAGGTCTTGACGCGCTGGGCGCCTCGCGGGCCGACCTCCTCGGGCACGTCGTGCCACGCGGCGAGGATGCACACCGGCGTGAGGACGAGCGCCATGAGGATGAGCACGAGGGCGATGCCGTCCACGCCGAGGGCGTAGCTGACGCCGAACTGCGGGATCCACGCGTGCTGCTCACCGAGCTGGAACTGCGCCGAGCTGCCCCGGTCGAACCGCAGCGCGGCGACGATGCCGAGCACGAGCGTGAGCACCGAGGTGCCGAGCGCGATGCGCTTGGCAGTCTCGGCGCTACCGGGCAGGAACGCGACGAGGAGCGCGCCGACGAGCGGCACGACCACGAGGATCGTCAGCCACGGGATGTCGGACAGGCTGGTCGTGACGGTCGTCATCAGGAGATCACCCACAGTGCACCGAGGATGGCGACGACGCCTGCGAGCATCGTCAGGGCATAGGAGCGCGCGAAGCCGTTCTGCAGCTTGCGCAGGCGGGCGCTGGTCCCGCCGACGAGCGCGGCGAGGCCACCGGCCGCACCGTCGACGCCCTTGCCGTCCGCGAAGACGAGCGAGCGCGTCAGGTGCAGGCCGGGACGCATGAGCAGCGCCTCGTTGACCTGGTCCTGGTAGAGGTCCTGGCGGGCCGCCTGCGTCAGCAGGCTGCCGGCCGGCGCCGTGACGGGGACGTCCTCACGCCAGTAGCGCAGCCAGGCGAGCGCCAGACCGGCGGCGATGAGCACGAGGGTGAGGACGACGAGCACCAGCGGCGGCAGCACCGGGTGGGCGTTCTCGGGCTCGGCGCCGGTGACCGGCTCGAGCCAGCTCGTGATGCCGCCGGTCACGCCGAGGGCCAGACCGAGGAACGCCGAGCCGACCGCCAGCACCATCATCGGGACCGTCATGAGCAGGCCCGACTCGTGCGGGTGCACGTCGTCGGTCCACCGCTTCTTGCCGTGGAAGGTCATGAAGAACAGGCGCGACATGTAGAAGGCGGTGATGCCGGCGCCGACGAGCGCGGCGAGGCCGAAGACCCACGGCCGCCAGCCCTCGCCGATGAACGCGGCCTCGATGATCTTGTCCTTGGACCAGTAGCCCGAGAACGGGGGCACCCCGAGGATCGCGAGCCAGCCGAGCGCGAACGTGGCCCACGTGATCTTCATGGCGCCCGAGAGCCCGCCGAACCGGCGCATGTCGACCTGGTCGTTCATGCCGTGCATGACCGAGCCGGCGCCGAGGAACATGCCGGCCTTGAAGAAGCCGTGCGTCAGCAGGTGGAAGATGGCGAACGCGTAGCCGACCGGGCCGAGGCCGGCGGCCAGCATCATGTAGCCGATCTGGCTCATCGTCGAGGCCGCGAGGGCCTTCTTGATGTCGTCCTTCGCGCAGCCGACGACCGCCCCGAACAGGAGCGTGATCGCGCCGACGATGACGACGACGAGCTGGGCCGTCGGGGCGGCCTCGAAGATCGGGGCCGAGCGCACGACAAGGTAGACGCCGGCGGTGACCATCGTCGCCGCGTGGATGAGCGCGGAGACCGGCGTCGGACCGGCCATCGCGTCACCGAGCCAGCTCTGGAGCGGGAACTGCGCCGACTTGCCGCACGCGCCGAGCAGGAGCATGAGGCCCATCGCCGTCATGAAGCCCTCGTTCGCGTTGCTGCCCGCCGCCCCGAGAACCGTCGTGAAGTCGACGGCGCCGAAGTGGAAGAACATCAGCATGATGGCGATGGACAGGCCGAAGTCGCCGACGCGGTTGGCGACGAACGCCTTGTTGGCCGCGGTGGCGTAGGCGGGGTTGTGGTTCCAGAACCCGATGAGCAGGTAGGACGCGAGGCCGACGCCCTCCCAGCCGACGTAGAGCAGCAGGTAGCTGTTCGACAGGACGAGCAGGAGCATCGCCGCGACGAAGAGGTTGAGGTAGGCGAAGAAGCGACGCTTGTCGGGGTCGTGCTCCATGTAGC
>NZ_JBNDHY010000172.1:0-8750 GCF_056755315.1 Monashia sp. HAY1-2A | reverse complement strand
CGGTCTCGACTGCTCGGGCCTCGTCCTCGCCACCTGGCGCGAGCTGGGGGTCGTCGTCGCCCGCGACGCCTACGCCCAGGCCGAGACCGCCGAGCCGGTCCCGGTCGTGGACGTCCGTGCCGGTGACCTCTACTTCTTCGCCCGACCGGGCCGGCCGGTCCACCACGTCGGCATCGTCGTCGCCCCGGGGCGGATGGTCCACGCGTCGGAGACCGGAGGCGTCCTCGTCGAGGAGGACCTGCCGCAGGAGCGCCTCGACAGCCTCGTGGCCGCCGGGCGGCTCCCCCTCAGGTGAGCATCGACCGTCGGACCGCGCCGCTGCTCGTCCTCGGCGGCGTCGTCTCCGTCCAGTTCGGCGGGGCGCTCGCGGCCACCCTCGTGCCACGCATCGGCGCGGCCGGGTCGGTGCTGCTGCGCCTGCTGTTCGCCATGGTGGTCCTCGCCGCCGTCGCGCGGCCCTCGGCACGTGGCCGGTCCCGCGAGGACTGGCTCACCGTCGTCCTCTTCGGGGCGGCTCTCGCCGCGATGAACACAGCGTTCTACGCCTCGCTCGCGCACCTGCCGATCGGGGTCGCCGTGACGATCGAGTTCCTCGGTCCGCTGACACTGGCCGCGGTCCTCAGCCGCCGCGGGCGCGATCTCGTCGCCGTCGTCGCCGCCGGCCTCGGCGTCGTGCTCGTGTCCGGAGCGCTCGGCGCGGCCTGGGCCCGCTTCGAGCCCGTCGGCATCCTCTTCGCGGCCCTCGCCGGCGCCATGTGGGCCGCCTACATCGTGCTGAGCCAGCGGACCGGCCGCGCCTTCGCCGGGCTGGACGGCCTCGCGCTCGCGCTCGTCGTCTCCACGCTGCTCGTCGCACCGGTCGGCCTGCCCTCGGTCGCCACCTGGACCGGAGGTGACGTCGCCCTCGGCTTCGGCATCGCCGTGCTGTCCTCGGTCCTGCCGTACTCGCTCGAGCTCGTCGCCCTCCGGCACCTGGCCCAGAGCGTCTTCGGCATCCTGCTGTCGCTGGAGCCGGCGGTCGCGGCGGTCGCCGGGTTCGTCGTGCTGCACCAGGTGCTCGACGCCGGGCAGCTCGCCGGGATGGCTCTCGTCGTCGGGGCGAGCGCCATGGTGCTCGGCGCGCAGGGACGCCGTGAACCGCCGGCCGAGCCCGACCCCAGCCTCGGCCCGTGACGCGGCACGGCGCACCGCAGGCTGACGCCGGCCGCTTGACCTCAGGTCGGCTCGAGGTCGTAGCGTCGGCCGGTGACCACCTCCGACGCCGTGACCGCTGACCCGCACCTGTCCGCCGACGAGCGCGGCGGTCTGCTGTCGCCGGCTCTGCGGGCCACGACGGTCGGGATGCTCGCGCTCGTGTCGCTGCACGCGTTCGAGGCGCTCGCCCTGACCACCGTCATGCCGACCATCGCCGCCGACCTCGACGGCGAGTCGCTCTACGCCATGGCGTTCACCGCGACGCTCGCCGCCGGCATCGTGAGCATCGTGTGGTCCGGCAACCTCGCCGACCGCCGCGGACCACGCCCACCGCTGCTCATCGGCCTGGTTCTCTTCGCCGCCGGCCTCGTCGGGGCCGGCCTGGCCCCGACGATGCCGGTGCTCGTCGGGGCGCGGGTGGTCCAGGGCCTGGGGGCCGGCATGACGAGCACGGCGCTCTACGTCATGGTGACCCGCGTCTACCCACGACGCCTCCACACCGCGATCCTCGCCGGGTTCTCCGCGGCCTGGGTCGTGCCCTCGATCGCCGGCCCGTTCGTCGCCGGGCTCATCGCGCAGACCGTCGGCTGGCGGTGGGTCTTCGGCCTGGCGATCGTCGTCCTCGTCGTCGCCGCGGCGCTCCTGTCCCGGATCGTCGCCGGCCTCCGGCAGGAGCCGGTGCCCGTACCGTGGCGCCGCGGAGCCATCGTGGCCTCGGTGGCGCTGGCCGTGGCCGTCCTCGTGCTCAACTCCGCCTCGGGGGCCGTCGACGTGCGCTCGGTCCTCGTCGCCGTCGTCGCGGTCGTCGTCGTCGCGGGCACCGTGCACCGGCTCATGCCGCCCGGGACCCTGCGCCTGCGTCGGGGCCTGCCGAGCGACGTCGCGCTCCGGGCCGTCGCGTTCGCGGCCTTCACGGGCGGCGAGGTGTACCTGCCGCGCCTCCTCACCGAACGCGACCACCTGTCTCCCAGCCTTGCCGGCGTCGCCCTCACCGTCACCGGTGTCACCTGGTTCGCCGGGTCGTGGGTCCAGGGACGGTGGGCCGACCGGTACGAGATCGGGCGGACCGCCCGCATCGCGTTCGGAGCCATGGTGGTGACGCTCGTGGCGCTGGCCGTCGGGGTGGCTGCCGGCGCGCCGGCCTGGCTCCTCGTCGCCGTGTTCCCCGTGCTGGGCCTCGGCATCGGCACCCTCTACCCACGCGTCACGGCCCAGGCGCTGGCACGGGCCTCGGACGGTGAGCAGGGCTTCGTCAGCTCGGCCCTGCAGATCGGTGACTCGGCCGGTGCAGCGACGGCCATCGCCGTCTCGGCGCTCGTCTTCACGGCCGCCGGGTCGAGCCGCCCGGAGGCCTATGGCGCGCCGGCGTACGTCGCCGTCCTCGTGACGATGCTCGTCCCGGCCGCGGTCGGCTGGCTCGGCGCCCACCGGGTCCGCTGAGCGCCCGGGGCCGGACTCAGCCGGATTCGGCGGGCCCGTCGGGTGCCGGCGGGGCGGACGGAAGCTCGAAGCTGCGCCGGACGACGGCGTCCCACACCCGGTCGCCACCGAGGAGCCGCGTCGCGACGAGCGCCCTGGCGGCCGGGGTGACGAGGTACCGGCTGCGCGGGTGGTCCGCCTCGACGGCTCTCGCGACGACGCGCGCCACGGCGTCGGGGCCGACCGCGCTGCGCGACCGGTAGTTGCGCTCGGTGACCGCGTCGGACGTGGCCCGCAAGGCCGCGTACGGCCCGTCGTCACCGCCCCGCGCCAAGCCCTGGGAGGCGACGTCACCGAACTCGGTCCGCGTCAGCCCCGGCTCGACGAGGACGACGGCGACACCGAACGGAGCGACCTCGACGCGCAGCGCGTCGGTGAGGGCCTCGACCGCGTACTTCGACGCGTGGTACCAGCCACCGGTCGGGAACGTGATCCGGCCGCCCATCGACCCGATGTTGACGATGCGTCCCCGGCCGGCGGCCCGCATCGCCGGCAGCACGAGCTGGCACATCCGGCCCAGACCGAAGACGTTCGTCTCGAACTGGCGACGCACCGCCTCGAGCGGCACCTCCTCGACGGGCCCGTACTCGCCGTACCCGGCGTTGTTGACGAGGACGCCCACCGCGCCGTGCTCCCGCTCGACCACGGCCACGGCCGCGCGCATCGACGACTCGTCGGTGACGTCGAGCTCGAGCGTCCGCGCCCCCGCGGCCCTGAGGTCCTCGAGCGTCTCGGGTCGACGGGCCGACGCGTAGACGACGTGGCCGTCGGTGACGAGCCGGGCCGCCGTCGCTCGCCCGATGCCCGAGCTGCAGCCGGTGACGAGGACGGGTCCGCCGCCGGGCGTGCTGCGTGGGTCAGCCGCCCCGCGGCCGTCTCCGGTGGGGCCGGTGCTGGTCATCGCGTGCTCCTCGCTCCCGCCGCCGGGACCGGTGGCCTCCCTGCAACCTAGCGCGGCAGCGAGCGCCCGGGCGAGCCGTCAGGGGCGATGCGAGGGCGTGCCCGCCGTACCGGTGCCCGTCGTGTCGGCGCCCGCCCCGCCGGCGGCCTCGCGCCCGGCGTCGCGGCGGGACCTGACGAGGCTGGCCACGGTCGTGACGCCGAGGATGACGACGATCCCACCCAGCGAGACCGAGATCGGGATGTCGGGGACTCCCTCGACCGGGTGCCCACCGTTGACGAACGGCAGGTTGTTCTCGTGGAGCGCGTGCATGACGAGCTTGACGCCGATGAAGCCGAGCAGGACGGCCAGTCCGATGCTGAGGTAGACGAGGCGCTTGAGCAGCCCGCCGATGAGGAAGTAGAGCTGGCGCAGGCCCATGAGGGCGAAGACGTTGGCCGTCAGGACGAGGAAGGGCTCCTTCGTCAGGCCGTAGATCGCGGGGATCGAGTCGAGCGCGAAGAGCAGGTCGGTCGTCCCGAGCGCGAGGATGACGATGAACATCGGCGTCACCAGGCGCTTGCCCTGCTCGATGACCGTGAGGCGCGTGCCGTTCCACTCGGTGGTGGCCCGGAAGCGCTTCTCGACCCACCGGAGGAACCGGTTCTCCTCGAACTCGTCGTCGTCGCTCTCGCCCTGGGTCGCGAGCTTGACGGCCGTGTACACGAGGAAGGCACCGAAGATGTAGAAGACCCAGGCGTAGGCGTTGATGACGACGGCGCCCAGGGCGATGAAGACGCCACGCAGCACGATGGCGATGACGATGCCGATCATGAGCGCCGACTGCTGCAACTTCTGCGGCACCTTGAAGCTGGCCATGATGAGCAGGAAGACGAAGAGGTTGTCGACCGAGAGGGAGTACTCGGTCAGCCACCCGGCGTAGAACTCGCCGGCGTACTGGCCGCCCCACTGGAACCACACGTAGAGGCCGAAGAGCACCGCCGCAGAGACGTAGAAGGCGAGGTGGCGGCCCGCCTCGGCCATCGAGGGCACGTGCGGCCGTCGGGCTATGACGAAGATGTCGATCAGGAGGAACACGGCCACGAGGCCGATGGTCAGGAACCAGCCCCAAGCGGGAACGTTCATGGGCACAACCTTCCGGTCACCGAGATCAGCAACCGGAGGTCTCTCCCGCCCCGCCGCACGTGGCGACCGGACCGACGGGACCGGAAGCAGCGGTGTACCGCTTCGTGATGACGAGCCCGTCGCAGCAGGGATACTCCCCTCCGAGAACGCCTGATCCTCTCACCGCGACGCCCCACCCCCAAATCGGCGTCCGGGCCCAGGCCAGCGGAGGACGCCACGCGCACCGGTGCGTGGCGGCCGCGCGGGTGCGGCCGCCGCCGGCCACGGTCAGGACGAGGCCGACGCGTCGGGGCGCTGGCGGCGCGGCAACCCGGCGACGACGAGCTCGTAGGAGATGTCGAGCGCCTCGAGGAGCTCGTCCTCGGCGATGGTGCCGTCGGTGCGCAGCGTGTTCCAGCCGTGCCGACCGATGTAGGCCATGACGGAGGCGTCGGCCGGGTGCCGGTGCAGCCACTCGTCCGCCTCCTCACGGTTGCGGGCGCACTTCACGCCGATGGAGTCCGCACCGAGGAAGGCGAAGATCTTGTCACCGACCTTGGCCACGGTGTCGCCTTCCCACGGGGAGTCCTCCCAGGCCCCCGGCTTGTTGAGCGCCTCGACGCGCAGCCGCGCGGCAACCGCGCCGCCACCACTCCCGGCCACGGTGCTCACGCCGTCACCGGGTGGCCGCGCTCATCTGGCGCAGCTCCTTCTTGAGATCGCCGAGCTCGTCGCGCAGCCGCGCCGCGAGCTCGAAGTGCAGCTCGGCGGCAGCCTGGTGCATCTGCTCCGTGAGCTCCTGGATGAGGCCGGCGAGGTCGGCCGCCGCCATGTCGGCCGGGCGCCTGGCCGACCCGGCGGAGACCCCGACGTCGGCCTGGACGGCGCCACGCCCACCACCGGTCTTGCCCCGCGACTGGGAGCGGCCCGAGCCGATGAGCTCGGCCGTGTCGGCGTCCTCACGGTTGAGCAGATCCGTGATGTCGGCGATCTTCTTGCGCAGCGGCTGCGGGTCGATGCCCTTCTCGGCGTTGTAGGCCAGCTGCTTCTCGCGCCGGCGGTTGGTCTCGTCGAGCGCCTCCTGCATCGAGGGCGTGATCGAGTCGGCGTACATGTGGACCTGGCCGGAGACGTTGCGGGCCGCACGACCGATCGTCTGGATGAGCGAGCGCGCGGACCGGAGGAAGCCCTCCTTGTCGGCGTCGAGGATCGACACGAGCGACACCTCGGGCAGGTCGAGACCCTCGCGGAGCAGGTTGATGCCGACGAGGACGTCGAAGACGCCGGTGCGCAGCTCGCGCAGCAGCTCGACGCGGCGCAGGGTGTCGACCTCGCTGTGCAGGTAGCGCACCCGGATGCCCTTGTCGAGCAGGTAGTCGGTGAGGTCCTCGGCCATCTTCTTGGTCAGGGTCGTGACGAGCACGCGTTCGTTGCGCCTGGTGCGCTCCTGGATCTCGTGCATGAGGTCGTCGATCTGGCCCTTGGTCGGCTTGAGGACGACCTCGGGGTCGACGAGCCCCGTCGGGCGGATGATCTGCTCGACCGGCGGACCTGACTTGGCCAGCTCGTACTCGCCGGGCGTGGCCGACAGGTAGATCGTCTGGCCGATGCGCTCGAGGAACTCCTCCCACTTGAGCGGGCGGTTGTCCATGGCGCTCGGCAGCCGGAAGCCGTGGTCGACGAGCATCCGCTTGCGCGACATGTCGCCCTCGTACATGGCACCGATCTGCGGGACGGTCTGGTGCGACTCGTCGATGACGAGGAGGAAGTCCTCCGGGAAGTAGTCGAGGAGGCAGTTCGGGGCCGAGCCCGGGCCCCGGCCGTCGATGTGGCGGCTGTAGTTCTCGATGCCGGAGCAGAACCCGACCTGCCGCATCATCTCGACGTCGTAGGTGGTGCGCATCCGCAACCGCTGGGCCTCGAGCAGCTTGCCCTGCTTCTCGAAACGGGCCAGCTGGTCCTCGAGCTCGAGCTCGATGCCGCGGATGGCGCGGTCCATCCGCTCCGGCCCGGCGACGTAGTGCGAGGCCGGGAAGACGTACATCTCCTGCTCCTCGTTGACGACCTCACCGGTCACCGGGTGCAGGGTGTAGATCCGTTCGACCTCGTCGCCGAAGAACTCGATGCGGATCGCGAGCTCCTCGTAGACCGGGATGATCTCGACCGTGTCGCCCCGGACGCGGAAGGTTCCGCGGGTGAAGGCGAGGTCGTTGCGCGTGTACTGCATCTCGACGAACCGCCGCAGCAGCTGGTCGCGCTCGATCTCCATGCCGACGCGCAGCCGGGCCATGCGGTCGACGTACTCCTGCGGCGTGCCGAGGCCGTAGATGCAGGACACCGACGCGACGACGATGACGTCGCGGCGGGTGAGCAGCGAGTTGGTGGCCGAGTGACGCAGCCGCTCGACCTCGTCGTTGACCGAGGAGTCCTTCTCGATGTACGTGTCCGTCTGCGGGATGTACGCCTCGGGCTGGTAGTAGTCGTAGTAGCTGACGAAGTACTCGACGGCGTTGTTCGGCAGCAGCTCGCGGAACTCGTTGGCCAGCTGCGCGGCGAGGGTCTTGTTCGGCGCCATGACGAGGGTCGGGCGCTGGACCTGCTCGATGAGCCAGGCCGTCGTCGCCGACTTGCCGGTGCCGGTGGCACCGAGCAGCACGACGTCCTGCTCCCCCGCCCTGACGCGTCGGGACAGCTCGGCGATGGCCGCCGGCTGGTCACCGCTCGGCCGGTACTCGGAGATGACCTCGAACGGGGCCACCGTGCGCTGGAGGTCGGTCGTCGGACGCATGGCTCAACCGTACGTCCGGGGACCGACAGCGCCCACACCCCGGGCCGCCGCGACGTCCGCGCGGTCACGGCACACGGTTGGTCCACTCCGGCGTCGCGAACTTCTCGTCGACGAGCCGCTGCGCCTCGGCGAGCTCGGCCTGGGTGTAGTCCGAGGCCGTCGTGCGGTACCGGCGCGAGAACGACGCCGCGAAGGCGTCGAGGATCGCCGCGCGCGACAGCCCGGTCTGGCGGCGCATGGGGTCGACGCGCTTGTCGGCCGAGCGGTGGCCCTTGTCGCTCATCTTCTCGCGACCGATGCGCAGCACGTCCAGCATCTTGGCCGCGTCGATGTCGTAGGACATCGTCACGTGGTGCAGGACCGCCCCGTTGGCGAACCGCTTCTGGGCGGCCCCGCCGATCTTGCCGGCCTCGCTGGCGATGTCGTTGAGCGGCACGAAGTGGGCCTTGACCCCGACCTCCTCGAGGGCACCGATGACCCACTCGTCGAGGAAGGAGTAGGACCGCTCGAAGCTGAGCCCCTCGACGAGCGAGCTCGGCACGACGAGCGAGTACGTGATGCAGTTGCCCGGCTCCATGAACATCGCGCCGCCGCCGGAGACCCGCCGCACGACGTCGATGCCGTGCCGGGTGGCACCCTCGGGGTCGACCTCGTTGCGGACCGACTGGAACGAGCCGATGACGACGAGCGGGCTGTCCCAGTCCCAGAACCGCAGCGTCGGCGGGCGCTCGCCGCTCGCGACCTCGTGGGCGATGACCTCGTCGAGCGCGACGTGCAGGGCCGGGTGCAGCACCCGCGGCGGGATGACGTCGAAGACGTGGTCGTCCCACCCGGTGGCCTTGCCGAGGGCCCGGCGCACGGCGATGCCGATGGCCTCGGGCGTGAACCCGACGAGCGCCACGGACCCGTCGAGGGCCGCCGTCACGGCCGAGGCCAGCCGCTCGACGCCGGCGTCGACCGGAAGCCCGGTCAGGGCCGCGTTGATGTCGCCCAGCGCCTCGTCGGGTTCGAGGAAGAAGTCGCCGGAGACGCTGACCGAGGCGAGCCGGCCGCCCGCCTCCTCGACGTCGACCGCGACGAGCTTGCCACCGGGGACCTTGTACTCACCACGCATGCCGTGGACAACACGGACACCCCGCCGTGTATGCCGCAGGGCGCCTCCGCCCACCCCAGCCCCTGTCTCTTATACACATCTCCGAGCCCACGAGACGCGTAGTAATCTGGGGGGGGGGTTTCTTGTTTGGGAGGGGGGGGGGGGGGGGGGGGGGGGGGGGGGGGGGGGGG
>NZ_JBNDHY010000171.1:0-8810 GCF_056755315.1 Monashia sp. HAY1-2A | reverse complement strand
GCAGCGGGCGGCGTCCTCAGAGCGCGGCGAGCCGGTCGGACAGCGCCGAGGCGTCGGTGACGGGCAGGTCGCACACCATGCCGCGACACACGTACGCCGTGGGCCGGCCGCCCACGAGGGGTCGGTCGGCGAGCAGCGGCACACCAGCCGCGCCCGGTTCACCGGCCACGACGACGGCTCCGGGGCGCGGGCTGCGGCGCGCCACCTCGAGCATCGCCGACGCCTCCGGTCCGGTCCCGACGACGGCCACCTGGACCGGGCCGTCGAGCAGCGCCTCGGCCACCGCGAGGGTCCACCCCCCGAAGCGTGGCTCGCGCGCCGCGAGCCCGAGTCCCGCGGCCACCGCCGACCTGCCGGTACGCAGGGCCTCGACGTCGCCGGTCAGGGCGCCGAGGGCGACGAAGGCGCCCGCGAGCGCGGACTGACCCGACGGCTCGGCGTTGTCGGCGGCGCTGCGCGGTCGCAGGTAGAGCGACTCGGCATCGGCAGCGGTGTCGTGGAAGCCGCCGTCGTCCGCCGCGAACGCACGGGCGCCGTCGAGAACGGTGCGCGCGTGCACCAGCCAGGTGGCCTCTCCGGTGGCGCGGTGCAGGGCGAGCAGACCCTCGGCGAGGTTGCCGTGGTCGTCGGCGACGGCGCGGGCCGACCCGGGTCGTCCGTCGCGCGAGGCTCGCAGGAGGACCCCGTCGCGCACGTGGGTGTCGAGGACGTGCCTAGCGCACCGTGCCGCCGCCTCGACCCAGGCGGGCTCACCGAGGAGGGCGCCGGCATCGGCGAGGGCCGCGACCGCCAGCCCGTTCCACGAGGTGACGACCTTGTCGTCGCGGGCCGGCTGGGGTCGGGTGCGCCTGGCTGCGAGCAGGCGCGTCCGGACGCCGGCGTACCAGTCCGGGTCGTCCGGGTCGCGCGGCAGCTGGAGGGTCGAGGAGCCGTGCTCGAAGGTGCCGGCCGGCGTCACGACGAGGAGCGCGGCCGCGGCGTCGTCACCGAGGACCTCCTGCAGCTGGGCCGGGGTCCAGGCGTACGTCAGGCCCTCGACCCCGTCGGCGTCGGCGTCGAGGGAGGAGGCGAACCCGCCGTGCGGCGTCAGCAGGTCGCGGAGCAGGAACGTCGCGGTCTCGCGGACGACGCGCTCGGCGAGGTCGCCGCCGCCGAGGCGCCACCACGACGCGTACGCCCGTAGCAGCAGGGCGTTGTCGTAGAGCATCTTCTCGAAGTGCGGCACGACCCAGTCGGCGTCGACCGCGTACCGGGCGAACCCGCCGCCGAGCTGGTCGTACATGCCGCTGCGCGCCATCCGCTCCAGGGTCCGCGAGGCGAGCTCGAGCGAGGTCGCGTCGCGGGTGCGACCGTGGTGGCGGAGCAGGAACTCGAGGACCATCGAGGGGGGGAACTTGGGGGCCCCGCCGAAACCCGCCGAACGCGGGTCGAACTGGCGGGCGAGCAGGGCCACGGCGGCGTCCAGCAGGTCCGCCGCCGGGTCGAGCGGGTCGGGGGAGCGCAGCCCTTCGCGCAGGGCCCCGGCGATGTGCGAGCCCGACGCGCGCACCTCGTCCTCCCGGGTGCGCCAGGCCTCGTCGAGCGCGGCGAGCACCCGCAGGAAGTGCTCGCGCGGGAAGTAGGTGCCGGCGAAGAACGGCTCGCCCTCCGGGGTGAGGAAGACCGTCATGGGCCAGCCGCCCTGCCCGGTCGTCGCCGTGACCGCGGACATGTAGACGGCGTCGATGTCGGGCCGTTCCTCGCGATCCACCTTGACGGGCACGAACCCCGCGTTGAGGGCCGCCGCGACGGCGTCGTCCTCGAAGGACTCGTGCGCCATGATGTGGCACCAGTGACAGGCCGCGTACCCGACCGAGAGCAGCACGGGGACGTTGCGCTCGCGGGCCTCGGCGAACGCCTCGGGGCCCCACTCGTGCCAGTCGACGGGGTTGTCGCGGTGCTGGAGCAGGTAGGGGCTCGTGGCGTCGGCGAGACGGTTCGGCATCCCTCCACTGTCCATCACCGGTCCCCGCGGTGGCGAGCGGGTCTGCCGCCTGCACGACTTCACCACCATCGAGCCCCGCCGGCGCCTATCGTCGTCCTCGACGCCGTCGAGGGGGCGGCGTCGGGCGGTCCGGTGGGTCTGCGCCGGGTCCGGTGCGGCGCGGGGAACCGTCACGGACGGTCCGTGCGGGTTCCACCCCGCGGGGGGACCGGCCCAGGGCGGGACGGCAGGGGGAGCGATGGCGAGCCATGACGCGGGGCGGGCGGGCGAGGGGCACGAGCCCGTCGACCTCATGACGCCGGCGGAGGTCGCACGGCTGTTCCGGGTGTCGGTCACCACGGTGACCAAGTGGGCACGCTCGGGCCTGCTGCCGTGCGTCCGGACGCTCGGTGGGCACCGCCGCTTCGAGCGGCGCGACGTGCTCGACCACCTCGAGCGCACGACCGGCGCGCGCCCCGACGACGAGCCCGGCCGGCCCTGACGCGAGCGAGCGGTCCGTGCACCGGCCGCGTCGCACGGCGTCGGGTGCGCTGTCGGGTGCGCCGTCATGTGCGCTGTCAGGTGGGCAGCGGGTCGCCGGCGGAGACGAGTCGCTCCCAGCGGACGCGCCGCGCCCGCCACGTGAAGACGGCGAGCTTGGCCAGCTCCTCGACGATGCGAGCGAGGAAGATGCCGACGTAGCCGAGGGGCGTGTGCAGGCCGAGCAGCACGGCGAGCGGCAGGCCCACGACGAAGGCGCCGGCGGCATCGCCCATGATGACGCCGCGCACGTCGTCGGCGCTCGGCAGGACGCCGGCGCCGATGATCATGTTGCGCACCTTCACCACCTGGAAGGCGGCGTTGAGGAGGATGCCGACCCCGGCCATGACCCGCACGTCCTGCCCGGCCCGGCCGTAGAGCGCGTCGAGCAGCAGCACCGAGGTGGCGAAGAGGGCGCCGAAGACGGCGGCGGTTCCCAGCCCGGCCCGGGTCAGGCGACGCACCCACGCCATCGCGTCACGGACGTCACCGCGCCCGACCGACCGGCCGACGAGCGTCGTGGTGGCACTCATCAGCCCGATGCTGCCGACGATGAAGACACCCTCGAGCGTCGTGACGATCTGGGCCGCGGCCAGGGCCTCGTCACCGAGCTGCTGGAAGACGACGTTGTAGAGGAAGGTGCCGACGGTCCAGAACAGCTCGGTCACGCCCAGCGGCACGGCGAGGACGAACAACGGCACGACCACGGCCCGCCACTGCCGCAGGCTGTGCGGCACGCTCCAGCCGACCGCGCCGCGCCGGTAGGCCATCCAGAGCAGGATGAGCGCCTTGGCGACCGCCGTTGCGAGCGTGGCCCAGCCGGCTCCCGCGGCGCCGAGCGCCGGGAACGGCCCGATCCCCGTGACGAGCGCCAGGGCGATCCCGGAGTTCGCCACGACGGTCACCATCGTCGCGATCATCGGGCTCGTCGGCCGGCCCACGGAGCGCAGCACGCCGGACAGGACGGCGCTGAGCATGCCCGGCAGGGTCGCGAGGACGGTGAGGCGGAAGTAGCCCGTGCCGGCGGCCGCGACGGAGGGCGAGGCCCCGACCAGCGCCATGAGGTGCTCGGACAGGAACCACGGCACGACCGACACGACGGCGCCGAGACCGAGGGCCACGAGGACGGCAGCGGTGACGGTGTGGTCGAGGTCGCGGCTGCGGCCGGCGCCGTGGGCACGCGCGACGAGGATGCTCACGGACGTGCCGAGACAGCCGAGCGTCACCGCGAGGATGAACGTGAGGCTGTTGGAGAAGCCCACGGCCGCGATGGCCGTCGCCCCGAGCCCGCCGACGACGATCTGGTTGACGAGGTTGAGCACGAGCATGAGGACGAACTCCATGCTCACCGGTACGGCGATGCGCGCGATCTCGCGCGCCGGCGACGGTCCGGCCCCGACGGGGGTCCCCCGGGTTCCGCGACGGGTGAGCAGGGCAGGGCGGGGCAAGCGAGTGCCTTTCGACATCGAAGGGGGAGGGTCGCACGACGGTGCGCGGAGTCGATCGTACGACCTTCAACCACCTGGGTCGAAACGATTTGACCCGGTCAGCAGGCGCCGCTGCCGAGCGGCGTGCCCGGCTGCCGACCGGGCACGCGCCGCTCAGTCGTTCATCGCCTTGATGATCGTGACGGCCAGGCTGACGCGGTCGTGCGCCCACTGGCGCGACGCGTCGTCCGCGGACGTCCCTCGGGTCCCGGAGGTCACGGACCTCACTGCCTCGAGCGCGTTGTCGGCCTCGCGGACGATGGCCCAGGCCCGGGCGCGGCCCTCGTCGAGGCCCGCGTGCTCGCAGATGATCTCGAGTCGTCGGCGCAGCGACCACCGCACCTCGGAGCCGGTGCCCAGCTCGTCGGCGCGGTTCCACAGCGCCGGCGCCACCTCGAAGGCGGGGTCGCCGGCCATCGGCTTCGGGTCGATGGCCAGCCACGGCGACCGGTACGCGCCGAGGACGTTGGTGTAGTGCAGGTCGGTGTGCAGCAGGCGGTCCTCCGCGGGCGGCCGGGCCACCAGCTCACGGGCGAGCGCCGCGGCCTGGTCGAGGTACCGCCGGGGCAGCACCGCCGGGGCCGCCCGCAGCTCGCGCGCCTGCCGTTCCGCGTGGTCGACGAGCCGGGGGACGCGCGGGTGCGGGGGACGACGCAGGGTCCGGAGCAGGTCGCCGATGACGGCGCACGCGTCGTCGACCTCCACGGTGGTGAGGTCGCGAGTGTGCAGGCGCTCGAGGAGGAGGACGAACCGCGCGGGGTCGGCACGCAGGAGGCGGACCGCGCCGTGCCCGTTCCACGTCTGCAGGGCGAGTGCCTCGGTCGCGGCCTCCGGGTGCGGCCAGCTGACCTTGAGCACCGCCTCCCCGCTGACGCCGGCGGCCTCGCGCCCCGCGCCGAGCAGCCGGACCGGCAGCGCGACCGAACAGGCGCCGCTCATGGTCCGGCCGACCGGTTCCAGCTCCCACTCGCGCAGGAGGTCACCGAGCAGCACCGGCAGCTCGTCGAGCCAGTCCTCCCCGGAGGCGTAGCCGTCGGCCGCGTAGCCGCTGATGCGATGGGCGAAGTGCGCCGGGATGAGGTCGATGCTCACGAGACGGCCCCGGGGAAGGCGCGCAGGGGCACGTCCCAGTCCACGGCGAGCGCCTGCACGCGCCCGCTCCAGCGGGCGACGTCCTCCACCGACGCGGCACTCGGCGTGGGGCCCGCCAGCTCGCTCGACGCGTCGACCGCGTCGACGAGGACGTCGTGGGCCAGGCGCGACGCGTCGTGCGGCGTCGTGACGGGGTAGGGGAGGGCCCAACCGCTCGGCATGGAGGCGGAGGCGCCCGAGATCGCGGTCTCGAGGCGCGCCAGGCCGGCGAGGGTGTCGAGGGCCCGGGGTCGGTCGGCGGGACCGGCCTGCGCGGCGACGACCTGGAAGGCGTACACGAGGGGCTGCGTGCGGGCGACGAGCGCGGGTCGGGCCGGGCTCGCCGTGTCGGGGACGGCGACGTCGCTGCCGAGAAGGACGGCTCCGGCGAGCCGCACCGACAGGGCCGCGAGGAGCAGCTGACGCGTCGCCGCGCCGGCTCGGGCGACGTCGGCCCACCGGCTCGGGGGGACGTCGGCCAGGAGGGCGCCGAGGTCGGCGCGGCGGCGCACGCGTTCGGTCGACGCGGTGGCGAGGGCCCGTCGGACGGCTGCGTCGATGACCGCCGAGGGGACGCCGGCGTTGGTGAGCCGGCCGGTCAGCACGCGGCGCTGTTCGCGCTGGACGGCGCGCAGGCGCTCGACCGTTCCGCCCGCGCCGGCCGACACGAGGGCGTCGGCGGCACCGACGAGGACCGCGAGGTCGGCCACGACACGCAGCAGGAGCCCCTCGTCCGGCGCCGGCCGGCGGGTGGGCACGGGCGGCGGGGGCTGGGGCAGGTCGAGGCGCAGGCCACGGTCGACGAGCCAGGCGAGGGCGGCGGCACCGCCGCCGAGGAGGATGAGCCGACGCGGCGGGTTGCCGAGCCGTTCGGACAGCGCGGGCCGCCGTCCCCCCAAGTCGCCGACCATGCCCGGATCCTCCCACGCCGCCCGCCGACGGCGGTCTGCGGCCACCCCGCTGCGCCGATAGAGTGGGCCACGCGGCGTTCCGGACCGACCGGACCGCCCGGCTGGCCCCCGGTCACCCGCGCATCCCGCGGTGCACACCGGCATTCGAGAAGAGCAGGAGGCGTCGACGCATGAGCACGGCCCAGGACATCCGAGCGGCTCTCGAACCCGTGCTCGCCCCTCTCGGTCTCGTCGTCGAGGACGTCAGCGTGTCCCCGGCGGGCAAGCGCCGCGTCGTGCGGGTGCTCGTCGACTCCGACATCTCGGGCCTCGACGCCGCCGACACGACGAGCCCCGTCCCGCCCCTCTCGCTCGACTCGGTCGCGGACGCGACGCGCGCGGTCAGCGACGAGCTGGACGCGGGCGACCTGCTCGGCCAGGCGCCGTACGTCCTGGAGGTGTCCTCACCCGGCGTCGGGCGACCGCTCGCCTCCCGTGACCAGCTCCGGCGCCAGGTGGGCCGGCTCGTCGAGGTCGTCCACCGGGACGGCACCGCCACCGGCCGCCTCGTCGAGGTCGGCACCGACGCGCTGGTGCTCGACGTGCCGCCGACGAAGAAGACGCCCGCCCGACGGGTGACCCTCGACCTCGACGCCGTCCAGCGCGGCGTCGTGCAGGTGGAGTTCACGCGGCCGGGCGCGAGCGGCGACGACGCGAACGACGACGCGACCTACGACGACGACACGACCGACGACACGACCGACGACACGACCGACGACACGAACGAGCGGGCCGATGACGCGTCCGCCACGGAAGGGAACTCCTGATGGACATCGACCTGGCCGCACTCCGCGCGCTCGAGCGGGAGCGCGACATCAGCCTCGACGTGCTCATCCCCGCCATCGAGCAGGCCCTCCTCGTCGCCTACCACCGGACCGAGGGCAGCTACCGCCTCGCCCGGGTCGAGCTCGACCGCAAGTCGGGGCACGTCGTCGTGTGGGCGCGCGAGGAGGGCGAGCTGTTGCCCGCGGCCGAGGAGGGCGAGCGCCCGCAGCGCGGCGAGCCCGGGCCCGAGTTCGACGACACGCCGGAGGGCTTCGGTCGCATCGCCGCCTCGACGGCGCGTCAGGTCATCGTGCAGCGGCTGCGCGACCTCGAGGACGAGGCCATCCTCGGCGACTTCAAGGGCCGCGAGGGCGACGTCATCTCCGGCGTCATCCAGCAGAGCCAGGACCCGCGCAACGTCCTCGTCGACTTCGGCAGCGTCGAGGGCGTCCTTCCCCTCGCCGAGCAGGTGCCGGGTGAGCGCTACGTGCACGGCGAGCGGCTGCGCTGCTTCGTCGTCAGCGTCAAGCGCGGCCCCAAGGGCCCCCAGGTCAGCCTGTCGCGCACGCACCCCAACCTCGTCCGGACCCTCTTCAAGTTCGAGGTGCCGGAGATCGCCGACGGCACGGTCGAGATCGCGGCGCTGGCCCGCGAGGCCGGCCACCGCACGAAGATCGCGGTCCACAGCAAGGTCGCCGGCGTCAACGCCAAGGGCGCCTGCATCGGTCCCATGGGGGCGCGCGTCCGGGCCGTCATGACCGAGCTGCGCGGCGAGAAGATCGACATCGTCGACTACTCCGAGGACCCCGCTGCCTTCGTGGCCGCAGCGCTGTCACCGGCGCGGGTCCAGTCGGTCGACATCGTCGACGCCGCCGCACGCAAGGCGCGTGTCGTGGTGCCCGACTACCAGCTGAGCCTCGCCATCGGCAAGGAGGGCCAGAACGCCCGGCTCGCCGCCAAGCTGACCGGCTGGCGCATCGACATCCGCGCCGACACCGAGGCGGCCGGCGTCGAGGTCACGCCCGAGTGACGCCCGCGTCGCGCGGGCTCCGCCCCGGCGCGCAGGCGCCGTTCGACCCCGTCGAGCGGGCCGGGCCCGTGACGCGGTAGACTGGCGTGTGGCCGACCGGACTGGACTCCGTGCCGAGCCGTCCCGCACCTGTGTGGGATGTCGAGGAACGGATAGCTGGTCGGCTCTGCTGCGAGTGGTCGCGGAGACGGACGCAGGGACCGGGGCGAACGCCCGGGTCGTCCTGCGCCCCGACCCACGCCACCGGTTGCCGGGTCGTGGTGCGTGGCTGCACCCGACGCCCGAGTGCCTCGGGCTGGCAGTGCGCCGTAGGGCGTTCGGACGTGCCCTGCGACTGCAGGCCGCGGTCGACGTGACCGCGGTGGCTCGGCACCTCGGCGTCCCGGACGCGTAGCAGCGAACCAGGCGCAGGCGACTCCCGTCGCCCGCGCGTCAGAACCACCAGAAACGAACCAAGGCGGGTTGAAAACGCTATGAGCACCCGATGAGTACTCAGCGATGAGCAAGCCCCAGCAATAACCACGGTTCGGCCACTCCTGTTCAGGCCGGACCGAGACAGGAGAGATGTGGCTAAGGTCCGGGTCTACGAGCTCGCGAAGGAGCTCGGAGTCGAGAGCAAGACCCTGCTCGCACACTTGAAGAGCCAGGGGGAGTTCGTCCGGTCGGCGTCGTCGACCATCGAGCCCCCCGTCGTCCGCAAGATCATCGAGACCTTCCCGCGGGAGGGTTCCGGTGACGGTGCCAAGGGCGACACGAAGCCGGCGGCCAAGCCCGCCGCGAAGCAGGCGGCGCCCGCGCCGTCCCAGCGTCCTGCCGCGATGCCGTCGTCCCCGACGCCGGCCGCTCCGGCTCCCGCCGCCCCCGCTCCGGCCGCCGTCACGCGAGGACCTGTCTCTTCTACACATCTCCGAGCCCCCGAGACGCGTAGTAATCTGGGGGGGGGG
>NZ_JBNDHY010000170.1:0-8979 GCF_056755315.1 Monashia sp. HAY1-2A | reverse complement strand
CATCGAGGGCACGGCGCTCGTCGTCGACACCTGCGGGCGCATCGGCCTGCGCTTGACGTCCTCGACCGGCTCCAGCCAGGACCGGGTCAGCCTCGCGGGCGTCCGCATCCACAACGCCGGGAACAACAACGTCGCGAGAAACATCTACGGCGTGTACATCGCACAGGGCTCGAACATCACCCTCGACGGGCTCGTCGTCACCGCCACCAACAGGTTCATGCAGTACGGCCTTTTCCTCGCCTCCACGGTCGCGAGGGACCAGCGGACGTTTGCGCTGCGAAACGCCGACCTGTCCGGCGACACGGGCTCCTCAGCTCGGTTCCAGTATCCGAGGACCACCGTCAAGGATTGGAGCAACAATCGGATGACGGGGAAGCCGACGTTCAAGCCGACGGGCGTGTCCGCCGTGGTTGCGGTGCCGTAGCTCCCTTGGCGCACATCCGCGGCGGCGAGCGGTCTGGGGCCCTGTGGGGCGTTTCTTCCTGCGGCCGGCCTCACCAGGCGGTACTGGCGCGCCGGCCCATGCCGCGGTAGTCCCAGCCGGCGTCGGACCACGCCTGCGGGTTGAGGACGTTACGCCCGTCGATGACGCGCGGCACGGCCACGAGCGTCTTGGCGCGGGCCGGGTCGAGCTCGACGTAGTCCTGCCACGCGGTGAGCAGGATGACGAGCTCGGCGCCGCCGAGCGCCTCCTCGGCGGTGTCGACGATGTGCAGGTCCGGACGCATCCGGCGCACGATGCCCGACGCTGCGGGGTCGGTGGCCACGACGTTCGCGCCGCGGCCCCAGAGGCGTCCGGCGATGTCAAGGGCCGGCGAGTCGCGCACGTCGTCGCTGTCGGGCTTGAAGGTCAGGCCGAGCACGGCGACCTTGACGCCGACGAGGCGGCCGCCGGCCATCTCCGAGGCGAGTTCGACGGCATGGTCGCGGCGGCGCATGTTGATCGAGTCGACCTCGCGCAGGAACGTCAGCGACTGGTCGACGCCGAGCTCGCCGGCGCGGGCCATGAAGGCGCGGATGTCCTTGGGCAGGCACCCGCCGCCGAAGCCGATGCCGGCCTGAAGGAACTTCGCCCCGATGCGGTCGTCGTGGCCGATGGCCTCGGCGAGCTTGGACACGTCGGCACCGGCGACGTCGCACAGCTCGGCCATCGAGTTGATGAACGAGATCTTCGTCGCGAGGAACGAGTTGGCGGCGACCTTGACGAGCTCTGCCGTCGGGTAGTTGAGCAGCAGCCGCGGCGTCTCGGCGGCGATGATCGGTGCGTACACCTCGTCGAGGACGGTGCGACCGAGCTCGCCCCGCTCCACGTCGTCGGGCAGGCCGTAGACGACGCGGTCGGGGTGCTGGGTGTCCTTGACGGCGAAGCCCTCGCGGAGGAACTCGGGGTTCCACACGACGACGGCGTCGAGGCCCGCGGCGGCGAAGCGGTCGGCCATGGCCTGGGCGGTGCCGACGGGGACCGTCGACTTGCCGACGACGACGATCGGGCCCTCCGGGTGCGGCTGGGCGTTGGCGATGATGTCCTCGACGGCGGACCACACGTAGCTCATGTCCGCGGCGTAGCTGCCCCCGCGCTGCGGCGTGCCGACCGCGATGAAGTGGACGCGCGCGTCCGCCAGGAGCGACTTGTCGGTGGTGAAGACGAGCGTGCCGGCGTCGACGCCCCGGCGCAGCAGCGGCGCCAGGCCCGGCTCGTGGAAGGACGGGATGCCCGCGGCGAGCCTCTCGATCTTCTCGGGCTCGACGTCGACGCCGACGACGTCGTGGCCGAATTCGGCCATGCACGCGGCGTGGACCGCGCCGAGGTATCCGCATCCGATGACCGAGATCTTCACGCCGGGCAGCATATCGAGGGGTGGGAAACGGCAGGTGGCCGCAAGGTTTCGGCCCCTTCGTTACCCTCGCCCCATGCGCGTCCTCGTCACCGGTGGTGCCGGCTTCATCGGCTCGAACTTCGTCCTTCGGGCGCGCGAGACGCGTCCGGACTGGACCGTGTCCGTGCTCGACGCCATGACCTACGCGGCCAACCGGCGCTCCCTCGCCCCGGTGCTGGCCGACCTCGGCGGCGACGGGTCGGTGCAGCTCGTCGAGGGCTCGGTGGCCGACGCGCCGCTCGTGGACCGGCTCGTGGCCGACCACGACGTCGTCGTCCACTTCGCGGCCGAGTCGCACAACGACAACTCGCTCGACTCCCCGTGGCCCTTCGTCGAGTCGAATGTCGTCGGCACCTTCACGCTGCTCGAGGCGATCCGCCGGCACGACCGGCGGCTGCACCACATCTCGACCGACGAGGTGTACGGCGACCTCAAGCTCGACGACCACGAGCGGTTCACCGAGAGGACCCCGGTCAACCCGTCGTCCCCCTACTCGGCCACCAAGGCCGGCGCCGACCTGCTCGTGCGTGCCTGGATCCGCTCCTTCGGCATCAAGGCGACGGTCTCGAACTGCTCGAACAACTACGGACCCCGCCAGCACGTCGAGAAGTTCATCCCGCGCCAGGTGACCAACATCCTCGAAGGCGTCCGACCCAAGGTGTACGGGTCGGGCCTCAACGTGCGCGACTGGATCCACGTCGACGACCACAACGACGCGGTCATCGCCATCCTCGAGCAGGGCCGGCTCGGCGAGACCTACCTCATCGGTGCCGACGGCGAGCGCGACAACCTCGACATCGTCCGGATGCTCCTGGAGATCATGGGCCGGCCGGCCGACTGGTTCGAGCACGTCGACGACCGGCCCGGTCACGACCTGCGCTACGCCATCGACGCGACGAAGCTGCGCCTCGAGACGGACTGGCGGCCGCGGTACGCCGACATCCGCGCGGGCCTCGAACAGACCGTCGAGTGGTACCGCGGCAACCCCGACTGGTGGCGGGCCGCCAAGGTCGAGGCCGAGCGCACCTACGCCAGGCTCGGCCGGTGAGCACCGCGCCCCACGCGGCAGAGGCGTCCGGTTCGGGGCGCGCGCTCGTGACCGGCGCCGGGGGCATGCTCGCCCACGACCTCGTCCCGGCGCTGCGGTCCGCGGGCTGGGTCGTCACGGCCCTCGGCCGGGCGGACCTCGACGTCACGGACCCCGCCCAGTGCCTGGCCGCCGTCGAGGGCCACGACCTCGTCGTCAACACCGCCGCCTACACGGCGGTCGACGCCGCCGAGACGGACGAGCCGCGCGCCTTCGCCGTCAACGCTGTCGGCGCGGCGAACGTCGCGCGGGCCTGCGCCCGCGGCGGTGCCCGCCTCGTGCACGTCTCCACCGACTACGTGTTCGACGGCAGCGCCACCGAGCCGTACACGGTCGACCACCCCGTGGCGCCCCGCTCCGCGTACGGGCGGACCAAGGCCGCCGGCGAGTGGGCCGTACGAGCGGTGTGCCCGCAGTCGTGGGTTGTTCGCACGGCTTGGCTCTACGGCGAGGGTGGTCCGAACTTCGTCTCGACGATGCTGCGGCTGGCGTCGGAGCGGGACAGGGTCAGTGTGGTCGATGACCAGGTGGGCCAGCCGACCTGGACCGTCGACTTCTGCAATCTCATCCTCCGCATCGTCGGCGCCGGGGCTCCCTACGGCGTCCATCACGGCACGTCGAGCGGGCAGACGACGTGGTTCGGGCTGGCTCGCGCCGTCTTCGAGCTGGGTGGTCTGGACCCCGAGCGGGTGCTGCCGACGACCACCGCCGCCTTCCCCCGGCCTGCCCCTCGACCCGCCTGGAGCGTCCTGTCCCACGCGTCGCTCGGCGCCGCGGGTATCGCGCCGATCGGCGATTGGCGGGAGGGCCTGCGGGCCTTCCGGGCGTAATGTCCGCTTCATGGCGATGTGCACGTAGACTCTTGGTGCCGTCGACGAGGTAGATGGGGTTTTCGGATGTTCGTGCACGACAGCGCAGACGTCGATGCCGACGCAGTGGTGGGTGACGGCTCGAAGGTCTGGCACCACGCACAGGTTCGCGAGCACGCAGTGCTGGGGCAGAACTGCGTGGTCGGACGTGGGGCGTACATCGGATCGGGCGTCCGACTCGGCGACAACTGCAAGGTGCAGAACCACGCGCTCGTGTACGAGCCGGCCGTCGTCGCGAATGGGGTCTTCATCGGACCGGCCGTCGTCTTCACCAACGACCACTTCCCGCGTGCCATCGAGCCGGACGGTCGCCTGAAGTCAGCAGATGACTGGACGCCAGTCGGTGTCACCGTCGGTGAAGGCGCCTCCATCGGGGCCCGCGCCGTCTGCGTCGCTCCGGTCACCATCGGTCGATGGGCGATGGTTGCGGCGGGGGCCGTGGTGACGAGGGACGTCCCCGACTTCGCCCTCGTTGCCGGCGTCCCCGCCCGCCGGATCCGGTGGGTGGGCCGCGCCGGTGTGCCTCTCGAGCAGGATGCGGACGTTTGGCGTTGCCCGAGGACCGGGGAGACCTACCGCGAGACCGACGGGGTCCTGTCCCCCACCCATCCCTGAGCACGAACAGCAGAAGGACATCACGTGAAGATCACGACCGTCGGACTCGGCAAGATCGGCCTACCCCTGTCCGTCCAGTTCGCCACGATGGGCCATGACGTCCTAGGCGCGGACGTCAGCCCCGCCACCGTCGCCACCGTCAACGCCGGGGTGGAGCCGTTCCCCGGCGAGGCGCAGCTCGCGGACACGCTCGCCGAGGTCGTGCGCGCCGGACGACTCATCGCAACGACCGACACGGCGTGGGCGGTCAGCCAAAGCGACGCCGTCGTGGTTGTCGTGCCGCTGTTCGTGGACGGTGACGGCGTCCCGGACTTCGCCTGGATGGACTCCGCCACGCGCGATATCGCGCGGGGTCTTCGCCCCGGCACCCTCGTCGCCTACGAGACCACGCTGCCTGTCGGAACCACCCGCACGCGCTGGAAGCCGATGCTCGAGAAGGACTCAGGCCTCATCGAGGGTACCGACTTCCACGTTGTCTTCTCGCCCGAGCGCGTCCTCACGGGTCGCGTGTTCGCCGACCTGCGCAAGTACCCCAAGCTCGTCGGTGCGCTGAGTCCTGAGGGTGCCAAGGCCGCGACCGCCTTCTACGAGTCGGTGTTGGAGTTCGACGAGCGACCCGACCTCGAGCGCGGCAACGGCGTGTGGGACCTCGGGTCCGCCGAGGCGGCGGAGATGGCCAAACTCGCCGAGACGACGTACCGCGACGTCAATATCGGGCTCGCCAACCAGTTCGCCGTGTTCGCACAGCGCGCCGGCATCGACGTCTACCAAGTGATCGAAGCCGCGAACTCCCAGCCGTACAGTCACATCCACCGGCCGGGCATCGCCGTGGGCGGACACTGCATCCCCGTCTACCCGCGGCTGTACATGTGGAACGACGATGCGGCGACGGTTGTGCGCGCGGCCCGTGAGGCGAACGCGGCTATGCCGGCCTATGCCGTCGGTCTCGCTCGCGGAGCCTTTGGAGACCTGTCCGGCGCCTCTGTGGTGGTGCTCGGCGCGAGCTATCGCGGGGGCGTGAAGGAGACCGCCTTCTCCGGGGTCTTCGCCACGGTCGACGCGCTCATGGCAGAGGGCGCCCACGTAACGGTGCACGATCCCATGTACTCCGACGACGAGTTGGCAGCTATCGGTTTCGCCCCTCACACGCTCGGCCGTGCAGTCGACGTCGCCATCCTGCAAACCGACCACGCGGAGTACCAGCAGCTCACCTCAGCGGATCTGCCCGGCGCAACGGTGGTCGTCGACGGGCGGAACGTGCTCGACCCTCAGGAGTTCCCCGAGGCAACAGTGTTGACCATCGGCCGGAGCTGACGACTGCGGCAAGGGATGAGGCGCAGAGCCGTTTCCATCGATAACCGTGGGTATGACAAATAGCATGAGTGGGACATAACGGTCGCGCAGGGGGTGCAGTGATGACAAACTACGCAAGGCGCCAGTGGCTCGGGCGGGCCGGGCTGGCGGGCGCCGGCGCGGCGCTCTTCGCGACGGCCGGTGCAGGTGCTGTGCAAGCCGCGCCGTCGACTCCTGCTGGGTTCAACGTGCGGGACTTCGGCGCCTTGGGCGACGGCAGCACGGACGACACTGCATCCGTCCAGCGGGCAATCAACGCAGCCGCCGGGGACCTCGTTTACTTCCCAGCCGGCATCTACCTGCTGAACAACGTGGCCATCACCCAGCCGTCTGACCTGTTGCTCGGCGTCGGAGCCACGTTGCGCCACCTACCCGCAGGACCCGACGACTACATGCTCGGCTTCGCGTCTACGTTCCTGCGGATTCGCGGCGGCGTACTGGACGGCAACAAGGCGCAGCAGACCGGACGCACCACTCTGGTGGCCGGCGCCGTCGAGACGGGAAAGTCCGTCATCTTGGAAGGGACACGCGTTGTCAACTCCGTCAAGGCGGCCGTCTATGCCTACAACTTCGGTGGTTCCATCTCGATTACCGGGTGCTCCTTCGAAAAGCAGGCCGAACATGATGGTTCACCGGGCCACTACTCAGCAATCCTCGCGATCGTCAGTGGTCAGTCCGGCGCAAAAGGGACTGTCGCATTCAACTTCAACCGTGCTACAGGAACCACCAGTCCGTCGGTTTCTGGAGGATATCCAGGTGGCATCTTCTTTGCGCCCAGTCTTTCATCGAGCACGGGGACCGGAGCCACACTAGACGCGATGGGCAATTGGTTCTGGGGCTACGGCCAGAACTGCGCAGGAAACACAATCTCTCCACTTCATACCTACCCCGCGGTATCCGGAGCCCGTATCATGGGCAACTATTTCGAGGCATGTGGCTGCGCCGCCATATCTGCCAAGAGCGTTGACAACTTCGTCTGCTCGGACAATGTGATCGTCGACGGTACGGTGAACGATGCCAGTGCCCCTGCTGAGGGCGCCATCACGTATGCCCCCTCATACCTCGCCGGCTCCCTGCTGCACCCCCGAGCCCTTATCACCAACAACATCATCGTCAATCCAGGCGGTACCGCAAGTCGACCTGCGAACGGGATTTGCATCTTCGGATCCACGACTTCGCCTGCGAGCCAGGTACACGTCACCAACAACATCCTTGAAGGCTGCGGCACCGCGATTACGGCCAGCCGAGCGACAGATTTGAATCTCTCCGGAAATGTCATCATCGGACGAACCAGCACTCCGATTGCAACATCCGGTGCCATTCGTCTCGACAACTGTTTCGGCCGAGTCAGCGTCGCCCAGAACAAGATCGTGAACCACGTGAACCATGCACTGTTGCTCTACTCGGGGATGCAAGACGCCCAGCTGCGCGTTCACGGGAACGAGATCCAGCAGGAGGGGGTTGGATATTACGGCGCGTTCATCGGAGGAGCGGACTATGCATCTGTTGTTGCGAACAACTTCTCTGGGGCTTCGTACGCTTTCACGGCCCGCGCATACGGGTCACAGCGCCTCAAGCGCTTCCACATGGACGCCTCTAACACTTTCGCAAGCGGGCGAGGTCCCGTCTTTGTCTGGGCCGAGATCGACGCCGCCTTCGGAGACTGCGCGTATGTGAACTCCCCTGTCGGGGTTGTACCGCCGGGCGAAGTGGGGGTGCGCTACACCCAGCGCAATGGTGGGGTAGGCACGACGCTGTGGATCTCGATCGGGACCACACGCACCTCCTGGGTGCCGCTGACCTGAAGAGCAACCGATGCCATTCACAAGACTAGACGACACCAACTCGCGCAGGAGCGATATGCAGGCCTTCATCCCCCCGGCCAAGCCGATCATCGGCGACGAAGAGCGAGAAGCCGTTGACCGCGTCATGCGGTCGGGCATGCTCGCGCAGGGACCCGAGGTGGCAAACTTCGAGCAGGAGTTCGCCGAGCACTTTTCCCTCGGGCGACCTTGCGTGGCCGTGAATTCCGGCACGTCAGGCCAGCACCTTGGCCTGCTGGCTTGCGGCGTTGGCCCTGGCGACGAGGTCATCGTGCCGTCCTTCACGTTCGCCGCCACGGCCAATTCTGTCGCTCTGACAGGCGCCACTCCCGTCTTCGCCGACATCGACCCCGATGACTATTGCCTGTCCCCCGCCGCGGTCGAGGCCGCCATCACCGAGCGAACTGCGGGCATCATGCCGGTCCACCTCTACGGTCACCCGGCGAAGATGCCTCGCCTGCTCGAGATCGCCGAGCGACACGGCGTCCAGGTGTTTGAAGACGCCGCCCAGGCGCACGGCGCCTCGCTCGACGGCACCCCCGTTGGCGCCTTCGGCGCCTTCGCCATGTTCTCGCTCTATCCGACGAAGAATATGACGTCGGGGGAGGGCGGCATGGTATCGGTGGGCAACCCCGACATCGAGCGGTTGCTTCGCCTGTACCGCAACCAGGGTATGGAGAAGGCCTACCACAACGAGGTCGTGGGGCTGAACAACCGAATGACCGACATCCACGCGGCTATCGGCCGGGTGCAGCTCACAAAGGTGGATGCCTGGAACGAGCAGCGACGTCGCAACGCGGCATACTACTCTGCCCGTCTGGAGGGCGTGGTCACTCCAAATGTGGCCCGGGGGGCCGTCCATGTGTTCCACCAGTACACCGTGAGGGTTCCCGAGGACCGGGACGGCTTCGCGGCAGCTCTCAGGGAGGAGCATCAGGTCGGCTCGGGCATGTTCTACCCCGTTCCCAACCATCGGCTCGCCCCTTTCGACGTCGACGTAGACCTGCCTGAAACCGCGCGGGCTGCGGCCGAGTGCCTGTCGCTGCCCGTGCATCCATCCCTGACCGAGCAGGATCTCGATCGCGTCGTGACCGCCGTGAACTCACTCGTCCGGGCAGGCGTCTGATGCGGATGCTGCGAGCGGGACTCATCGGACTCGGGATGATGGGTCGTCACCACGCCCGGGTGCTGTCATCGCTGGACGGCGTGGACCTAGTGGCCGTGGCTGATCCGGGCGGCGACCCGCACCGCGTAGCCACGGGACTTCGCGTCCTGGACGGTGTGCAGGACATCGTGAGCGCTGGGGTGGACTACTGCGTCGTGGCGGTACCCACGGTCTTTCACGAAGAGATCGG
>NZ_JBNDHY010000169.1:0-9006 GCF_056755315.1 Monashia sp. HAY1-2A | reverse complement strand
CCCCCCCCCCCCCCCCCCCCCCCCCCCCCCCCCCCCCCCCCCCCCCCCCCCCCCCCCCCCCCCCCCCCCCCCCCCCCACCCCCCCCCCCCCCCCCCCCCCCCCCCCCCCCCCCCCGACCGGGGCGAGCGGCCCGCTCGCAGAGGGGGAGGCGAGCAGCACGCCGCACTCCTCGAAGAGCTCGCGCACCGCTGCGGCGACGTAGAGCTGGGCCTCGACCGGGCTGCAGCCGAGCCGCTCGCCCCACTCGAGCGGCGACGGACCGCTCCAGGGCAGGTCGCCCTCGCCGTCGCGGGGATCGACGCCGCCGCCGGGGAAGACGTGCATGCTCGGCGCGAACTCCATGGCCGGGACGCGCCGCAGCATGAACACCTCGGCCCCCGAGGCGCCCGCGCCGCCGGCGGCACCCCCGCCCCGACCGGCACCAGCGGTGACGTCGGCGTCACGCACGAGCATGACGGTGCTGGCTCGTCGTGGCTCGGCGACCTCCCACCGGTCACCGGACAGCCACCTCGTCGCGGCGTCGGAGATGCCGGGTGTGCTCGTGAGCGGGAAGAGACGACCGCTCACCGGTTCACGCCTCGACGGAGACGACGACCTCGACCTCGACCGGGGCGTCGAGCGGAAGCGCCGCGACGCCGACGGCGGACCGGGCGTGGACTCCCTTGTCGCCGAAGGCCTTGACGAGCAGCTCGCTCGCCCCGTTCACGACGCCCGGCTGGCCGGTGAAGATCGGGTCGGAGGCGACGAAGCCGACCACCTTGACGACGCGGGCGACCTTGTCGAGGTCACCGATCTCGGACTTGATGGCCGCGATGGCGTTGAGGGCGCACGTCGCGGCGAGCTCCTTGGCCGTCGCCTCGTCGACCTCGGCGCCGACCTTGCCGGTGGCCGGGAGCCGGCCCTCGACCATCGGCAGCTGGCCGGAGGTGAAGACGAGGTTGCCGTCGCGGACCACGGGGACGTAGGCGGCGACGGGCGGGACGACCTCGGGCACCGTGAGGCCGAGCTCGGACAGACGGTCTTCGACGGCGCTCATGTCAGTTCCCCCCGGTCTTGGGACGCTTGAAGTAGGCGACGAGGCTGGTGCCGTCGGGCCCGTTGACGATCTGGACGAGCTCCCAGCCATCGGCACCGAAGTTGTCGAGGATCTGCTTGGTGTTGTGGATCAGGAGCGGTGCAGTGAGGTATTCCCACGTGGTCATGGCGATCACCCTACTCATCGGGGCACCGACGCTCGGCGCGTGCTCCGGTGCGCCCGGCAGCCCCTTCGGTGACCCCGGCACGGTGCCGGGTGGTCCCGCCGGCCGGGCGCCGGCGGGTGCCACGATGTCCGGCATGAGCACGCCGGCCGACCGCCGCCCCGACGACGTCCTGACCCACCCCTCCGCACCCGCGCCGACGACCCGGTCGTACGGACCGGACCGCGCCCAGGTCTACGACGTCGTCCCTCCGGCCGCCGGTGTCCCGCCCCGTGGCGTCACCCTGCTCGTCGTCCACGGCGGGTTCTGGCGCGCCGAGTACGACCGAGCACACGCCCTGCCCGAGGCGAACGCGTTCGCGGCGGCCGGGTACGCGGTCGCCCTCGCCGAGTACCGGCGGACCGGGATGCCGGGCGGTGGCGTGCCCGGCACGCTCGACGACGTCCGCTCGGTCACCGAGGCGGTGGCGCGGGACCCGTCGCTGCCGCACCGCGTCGTCCTCGTCGGCCACTCGGCCGGCGGCCAGCTCGTCACCTGGGCGGCCGGGCAGCCGTGGGTCGGGGGGCTCGGCGTCGTCGGCGTCGTGTCCCTGGCGGGGGTCGTCGACCTCGACGCCGCGGACCGCCTGCACCTCGGGTCCGACGCCGCGCGTGCGTTCGTGGGCACGGGTCCGGGCACGCCCGCGTGGCGCTCGGCCGACCCGATGAACGCCCTTCCGCCCCGGGTGCCGGTGCGCCTCCTGTCCGGCACCGAGGACGACGACGTGCCGACCGAGGTGGGCGACGCGTACCTCGAGTCGGCGCGGCGGGCGGGTGGCGACGTCGAGCGGACCGTCGTGCCCGACGCCGCCCACTACGCGTTCATCGACCCCGACGAGCCGGCGTTCGACCGGGTCCTGGCCACGGTCGCCGCCCTCACCGGATGAGGGCTCCCCGGCGTGACGTGCGTCCCGAACGCGGCGGCTGCCCGACCCTCTCGCGCCCGCCCGCCTAGGCTGGGCCCCGTGACGACGGACTGGGGCCAGGCGCGGCTGCACGTCGTCACGGGCAAGGGCGGCACCGGCAAGACCACGGTCGCCTCGGCGCTGGCGCTCGCGCTCGCCTCGACGCCCGGGCGCGTCCTGCTCACCGAGGTCGAGGGACGCCAGGGCATCAGCCAGACCTTCGACGTGCCGCCCCTCGGCACGCAGGAGACCCGCGTCGTGCGCCTGCCGGGCGGTGGCGAGGTCGACGGGCTGTCGGTCGAGCCCAAGGCCGCCCTGCTCGAGTACCTCCAGCTCTTCTACAAGCTCGGCCGCGCCGGCCGGCTCCTCGAGAAGTTCGGCGCCATCGACTTCGCGACGACCATCGCGCCGGGTGTGCGGGACGTCCTGCTCATCGGCAAGGTCTACGAGGCCAACCGCCGCCGACGCGACGGCCGCCACCGCGGCGACGCCCCACCCGCGTACGACGGGCTCGTGCTCGACGCGCCGCCCACGGGGCGCATCGGGCGGTTCCTCTCCGTCAACTCCGAGGTGGCCCACCTCGCCCGCGTCGGGCCGATCCACTCGCAAGCCGAGTCGATCACCCGCCTCCTGCAGTCCGAGCAGACCGTCGTCCACCTCGTCACCCTGCTCGAGGAGATGCCCGTGCAGGAGACCCTCGAGGCCGTCGAGGAGCTGCGCGCCAAGGGTTTCCGGCCAGGTGCCATCGTCGTCAACATGGTGCGCCGCCCGCTCCTCGACGACGCGGCGCTCGACCAGGCCCGGGCCGAGCGCCTCCACAAACCTTCGATCCGCGCCCAGCTCGTCGACGCCGGCGTCATCGTCACGCCCGAGCTCGTCGACGGCCTCCTCGCCGAGGCGCACGATCACGCCCAACGCGTCGACCTCGAGCGCGAGCAGCGGACGCTGCTCGAGGAGACCGGGCTGCCGATCATCGAGCTGCCCGCGCTGCCCGAGGGCATCGACAGCGGCTCGGTCCGCGAGCTGGCCGACCTGCTCGTGCCCTGCTTCGCCCACGAGCAGGCGCCCTCGTGACGACATCGGCACGCCGGCCCACCGTCGCCCGGCCGGCGCCCGCCTTCGACGTCGACGCGCTCATCGCCGACGCGTCGATCGGCATCGTCGTGTGCTGCGGGTCCGGCGGCGTGGGCAAGACGACGACCGCCGCGGCGCTCGGCCTGCGGGCCGCCGAGGCGGGGCGGCGCGTCGTCGTGCTCACCATCGACCCGGCGCGGCGGCTCGCACAGTCGCTCGGCCTCACCGAGCTCGACAACACCCCGCGCCCGGTCGCCGGCATCGAGACCTCGGCGGGCGGCAGCCTCCACGCGATGATGCTCGACATGAAGCGGACCTTCGACGAGGTCGTCATCGCGCACGCCGACCCGGACAAGGCGCAGCAGATCCTGGCCAACCCGTTCTACCAGGCCGTATCCAGCTCGTTCGCGGGCACCCAGGAGTACATGGCGATGGAGAAGCTCGGGCAGCTCAAGGCCTCCGCGGGTGGGCCCGACGCCCCGTGGGACCTCATCGTCGTCGACACCCCGCCGTCGCGCTCGGCCCTCGACTTCCTCGACGCCCCGAACCGGCTCGGCAGCTTCCTCGACGGACGCTTCATCCGGCTGCTCACCGCGCCGGCCAAGGCCGGCGGCCGGGCGGGTCTCAAGGTCTTCGGCGTCGGGGTGCAGCTCGTCACGTCGACGATGACGAGGATCCTCGGCGGGCAGATGCTCACCGATGTCCAGACGTTCGTCAACGCCCTCGACACGATGTTCGGCGGGTTCCGCGAGCGTGCCGACGAGACCTACCGGCTGCTGTCCGAGGACGGCACGGCGTTCCTCGTCGTCGCCGCCCCCGAACGCGACGCGCTGCGCGAGGCGTCCTACTTCGTCGACCGGCTCGAGGCGGACGGGATGCCGCTCGCCGGCCTCGTCGTCAACCGCATCGGTCGCGTCGAGGCCACCGGGCTGACGCCGTCGAAGGCCGTCGCGGTGGCCGAGGCGCTCGAGGACGGCAACGGGCCGAAGTCGGCGACCACGGCTGCCGGTCTCCTGCGCCTGCACGCCGACCTCGTGCGCACCGCCCAGCGGCAGCACGAGCTGGCCGACCGGTTCTCCCGGTCGCACCCGGGCATCCCCGTCGTCCACGTGCCGGCGCTCGGCCGCGACGTGCACGACCTGGCCGGGCTGCGTCAGATCGGCGAGTCGCTCACCGGGTCGTGACCCGATGACACACGCAGGCGCCGGACGCGTCCGAGGATACGGACGCGTCGCGGCGCGGGCGTGACCGGACTCTCAGGCCTGACGCGTCTGCGCGGCCATGCCGGCCCGCAGAGCGCTCTTCCAGGAGGCGATGTCCGGACGCTTGCGCAGCAGTGCGCGGCGCTCACGCTCCGTCATCCCGCCCCAGACACCGAACTCGGTCCGGTTGTCGAGGGCCTCGGCCAGGCACTGGGCCAGGACCGGGCATCCCTTGCAGACGGCCTTTGCGTCGTGCTGGGCCTTTCCACGGACGAACAGGGCGTCCGGGTCCTGGCTCGAGCAGCGAGCCTGACTGGCCCAGTCGTCGACCCACAGGTCGACAATCGCGACAGCACTCATGATGATTTCCCCTCCCCGCTCGGCACCTCCCAGTCACCGAGCCGGCCTCCGGACCGTCCCACCGGTCCTGTGTGTTGGGCCCCCCTTTGGCCCAAACGAGACATTAGGGCCCGGATGTCAAGCAGCGACATAGGCTGCACGGACCATTTCTCGGCGGGAGTGACTAGTCACTCCGGACCATGCCGGACGCCGGCGGCCCCCGGTCGCCACGCCGGGCTCACGCGTGAAAACCCCGCCTGACGTGCGGAGATCCGGTGGCCATAGGGGCACCGGTTACCCTTGGGCCCATGTCCTCACGCACTACCTCGATCGGTGGCGTCGTCAGTCTGCTCGGGGCGTTCCTCGCGTCCGCCCTCGTGCTCGGGCTGCTCGCCGCCGGCCTGCTGATGCCGGCCGTCGGGGCCACCGGGGCACTCGCGCGTAGCGGCGTGGACGTCTTCAACGAGCTGCCGAGCGAGTTCACGACCAACCCGCTCGCCCAGTCGTCGCGGATCCTCGCGGCCGACGGCACCGTCATCGCGACGCCGCAGGAGCAGAACCGCACGGTCGTGCCGCTGAACCAGGTCGCCCCCATCATGCGTGAGGCGCAGGTCGCGATCGAGGACCACCGCTTCTACGAGCACGGCGGCATCGACATCCAGGGCACGCTGCGCGCGGTCATCTCCAACCTGCGCAACGGCAGCTCGGTCGGTGCCTCGTCGCTGACCCAGCAGTACGTCAAGATCTCGCTGCAGTACAACGCGCTCGCCGAGGGCAACACCGCGGCCGCGCAGGCCGCCGTCCGCAAGGACTACATGCGCAAGCTCAAGGAGCTCAAGTACGCGATCACCGTCGAGAAGCAGCTGACGAAGGACCAGATCCTCGAGCGCTACCTCAACCTCGTGTACTACGGCGACCGTGCCTACGGCGTCGAGGCCGCCTCGATCCACTACTTCAGCGTCCACGCGAGCAAGCTCAGCCTCTCGCAGGCGGCGCTCCTCGCCGGCCTGACGCAGAACCCGGGCACGACGGACCCGGTCAACAACCCGGAGCGCGCGGTCGCGCGGCGCAACGTCGTGCTCGACCGGATGCACGAGCTGAAGATCATCGACGACAAGCAGTGGCAGGCCGCCAAGAAACGGACGCTCAAGCAGGACATGCGGGTCTCCAACCCCAAGAGCACGTGCCTCGCCTCGCCGTACCCCTACTGGTGCGACTTCATCATCAACTACGCGCTGATGATGCCGCAGCTCGGCAAGACCGTCGAGGAGCGGAAGCGCACGCTGTACCGCGGCGGCATCACCCTCACGACGACGCTCGACCCGCGCATCCAGAAGATCGCGCAGCGTGAGGTGACCAAGAAGGTCCCCATCGGCAACGACGAGCGCATCGGCGCCGCGGCCTACGTCGCCGACCCGAACACCGGTGAGGTCAAGGCCTTCGCGCAGAACACCGAGTACACCGTCGACAAGGAGTCGCGCGGCAAGACCGGCATCAACTGGGCGCTGGACAAGAAGTACGGCGGGTCCGGCGGCTTCCAGTTCGGCTCGACGGCCAAGGCCTTCGCGCTCGTCACCGCCATGGAGTCCGGCATGACGACGAGCGCCTCGGTCAACGCCAAGGCCGCCGGCGGCAACTCGCAGGCCGTCTACACGCCCAAGGAGTGGCCGGGCGGCATCGCCAACTGCGGCCCCGGCGGCCCGTGGAAGGTCTACAACGACTCGCCGTTCCCTGGCGGCCGCATCAGCCTCATGCAGGCCACGGCCAAGTCGACGAACACCGCGTTCATCGCCCTGGCGGAGAAGCTCGGCGGCTGCAAGGTACGCGACACGATGCTGCGCCTCGGCCTGCACCAGGCCGACGGCGAGCCAGTCGGCCGGTACGCGCCGCAGTACATCCTCGGCGCCTCCGACGTGTCGCCGCAGGGTGTCGCCCACGCCTATGGCGTGCTCGCCGCCGACGGCAAGAAGTGCCCGATGGTCGCCGTGACCAAGCTCGTCATGGGCGGCAAGAACGTCGCCCTGCCGAAGACCGCGTGCCAGCAGGTCGTCGAGCCCGACGTCGTGCGCGCCACGGACAAGTTCCTCGAGTTCAACATGACCCACGGCTCCGGCATCCGCAACCAGCTCGACGACGGCAAGCGCGAGTCGGCCGGCAAGACCGGTACCGCCAACGGCAACAACGAGTCCTGGTTCGTCGGCTACACACCGCAGCTGGTCACCGCGGTCTGGGTCGGCACCCCGTACGACCCGATCACCCGCGTCATGAAGAACATCACCGTCGGCGGGCAGTTCTACCCCGTCATGCACGGTGCCGCGATCGCCGCGCCGATCTGGAAGCAGATCATGAACAAGGCGCTCGAGGGCCAGCCGGAGGTGAAGTTCGGCGAGCCGACCGACAAGTTCACCAAGGGCGACCTCAAGGACGTCCCCGGCGTCACCGGCATGAGGGTCGACCAGGCCATCGCGACGCTTCAGGCGGCCGGCTTCTCGGCCGGTGTCGGCGGCACGATGAGCTCCGGCGTCCCGCAGGGCCTGGTCGCCGGCACGTCGCCGTACGGGCAGGCCCCGAGCGGCAGCTACATCACCATCTACACCTCGCGCGGCGCGCAGCGCCAGGCGCTCCCGCAGCAGCCCCAGCCGACGGTCGTCGTCCCGCCGGGCGGCGGAGGCGGCGGAGGCGGCGGTGGTGGCGGCGGTGGCAACGGCCACAAGCCGCCCAAGCCGCACGGCTGACGGCACACCGGCCAAGGGGCCGACGCACGACGCGTCGGCCCCTTTCGTCGTGCCTCAGCCGGCGAGGACGCGTCGGACGACGGCGGCGACGCGGCCACCCTCCGCGCGTCCGGCGACGGCCGCGTTGGCGGCCTTCATCGCCTGACCCATCTGCTGCATCCCCGTGGCGCCCGACGCCGAGACGGCCTCGCGGACGATCCCCTCGAGCTCGTCGTCGCCGAGCTGCCGGGGCAGGTAGGTCTCGAGGACGGCGAGCTCGGCCTCCTCCTTCGCGGCCAGCTCGCTGCGGCCGGCGCCGGAGTACGCCTCGGCGGCCTCGCGACGCTTCTTGGCCTCCTTGGTCAGGACCTTGAGCACGTCGTCGTCGGTCAGCTCACGGTGCTCCTTGCCGGCGACCTCCTCGGTCGTCACGGCGGTGAGGGCCATCCGGATCGAGCCGGCCCGGACCTGGTCCCGCGCGCGCATCGCGGCGGTGAGGTCGGCCTGCAGCTGCTCCTTGAGGGTGCTCATGGCGTCAGTCTGTCAGGTCGGCACGACGGCTCTCGCCGGGTTTCCGGCCGGTTCGGGGCGGGGTGCGAGGATGTGGCACATGCGTGCCGTGACGAAGACCGTGCTGGGCCTCGGTGCCGCGGGAGCAGCCGTGCTCGGGTGGTCCTCGCTCGTCGAACGGAACGCCTTCGTGCTCAGGCGGTTCGAGGTCCCGGTGCTGCCCGAGGGGGCCCCGCCGCTGCGGGTGCTGCATGTCTCCGACATCCACCTCGTGCCGCGCCAGCGGGCCCGCGCGACGTGGGTGCGCAGCCTCGCCTCGCTCGACCCCGACCTCGTCGTCGACACCGGCGACAACATCGCCGCCCACGACGCCGTGCCGGCGCTCCTCGACGCGTTCGAGCTGCTCCTCGACGTGCCCGGCGCGTACGTCCTCGGCTCGAACGACTACTTCGCCCCCAAGATCAAGAACCCGCTGCGGTACCTGACCCGCCACCACGCCAAGGGGGTCGGCTCGACCCCGCGCCTGCCCACCGCCGACCTGCGCCGTGGCCTCGACCGCAGCTGGGTCGACCTGACCAACCGTCGCCGGACGCTCGAGGTGCGGGGCCTGCGGCTCGAGCTCGTCGGCGTCGACGACCCGCACCTCGGCTACGACCGGCTCGACCTCGTCCGCGGTCCGGCCGACGCGTCGGCCGACCTGACCATCGGCATCACCCATGCGCCGTACCAGCGCGTCCTCGACGCGTTCACGACCGACGGTGCACGCCTGGTCCTCGCCGGCCACACCCACGGCGGGCAGGTCTGCGTGCCCGGCTACGGCGCGCTGGTGACCAACTGCGACCTCGACACCTCGCGGGTCAAGGGCCTCTCGCGGTGGTGGCCGGGCGCCGGCGGGGCGCCCTCCTCGCAGGCGCCGGAGGACGCCGCGTGGCTCGAGGTGTCCGCGGGCCTCGGCACCGCGCCGACCGCGCCCGTGCGCCTCGCCTGTCGGCCCGAGGCCACGCTGCTGACCCTCGTCCCCCGC
>NZ_JBNDHY010000168.1:0-9066 GCF_056755315.1 Monashia sp. HAY1-2A | reverse complement strand
GACTCGGGGACGCGGCCGAACAGCTTCGTGCTGAACCGCTTGACGAGGGCGCCGTAGGGGCCGGTGATCTCCTTGGCGGGGATCCTGGTGGTCATCGTGTCCTCCTGTGGGTGGTGGGAACTCGTCCGTCGACAGGTGGACACCCGGCGGCGCAGATGTGTGACATCGGCCTGCGCGACGCGTCGTCGGCACCACCGCCTACGCTCGGGGGATGGCCCTACACATCGGTGCGCACGTCGACCAGGAGGATCCGATCGCCGAGGCGAAGGCGCGGGGAGCCTCGCTCTCGCAGCTGTTCCTCGGCGACCCGCAGAGCTACAAGGGCCCAGTCGTCCGGTACGCCGGCGGCGCCGAGGCGCTCAAGGCGGACGCCGCGGCCGCGGGCATCGACCTCTGGGTGCACGCGCCGTACCCGATCAACGTCGCGAGCCTCAACAACCGCATCCGCATCCCCGGCCGCAAGCTGCTCCAGCAGCACCTCACGGCGGCCGCCGAGATCGGCGCCAAGGGCGTCATCGTGCACGGCGGGCACCTCGGCGCCGACGAGGACGCCGCGAAGGGCTTCGACAACTGGCGCAAGTGCATCGACGGCCTCGACCTGCCGGTGCCGCTGCTCATCGAGAACACCGCGGGCGGCGACAACGCGATGGCGCGTCGGCTCGAGGCCATCGCCCGCCTCTGGGACGCCGTCGGGCAGGCCTCCGGCAGCGAGAACGTCGGCTTCTGCCTCGACACCTGCCACGCGCACGCCGGTGGCAACGACCTCGGCAGCGTCGTCGACCAGGTCCGCGCCATCACCGGCCGCATCGACCTCGTCCACGCCAACGACTCCCGCGACGAGTTCGACTCCGGGGCCGACCGGCACACGAACTTCGGCTCGGGCCACATCGACGGCGACGCGCTCGCCGACGTCGTCCGCGCCGCCGGCGCACCGGTCGTCTGCGAGACCCCGGGCGGTGTCGCGGGGCAGGCCGCCGACATCGCGTGGCTGCAAGACCGGGTCGGGTGACCGTTTCCTGACCCGAACCTGACCCGCGGGGGACCCGTCTGCCCGTACCGTGCTGGCTAGGACCGTCCTCGGGGGATCGTCCGGCGGCCGACCCGTCCCAGGAGGCTCCATGCGCAGGATCAGCTCACTCGTGGCCGGTGCCCTCGGCGCCGGCGCCCTCGTCCTCTCGCTCACGGCGGCCCCGGGGGCCACCGCCTCCGGCACCGGGCACGCCCCGACGCGGGGCACCCCGACGCCGCACCCGGCGGCGACGACGCCGGCCGAGCAGCAGCGGGTCCTCGCCTACTGGACGACCGCCCGGATGAAGAGCGCCATCCCCCGCGAGAACACGTACGTCGCGGCGAAGGGCAAGCCCGGCGGCGGCACGAGCGGCGCGCAGGCGGTGCAGGTGCCGGCCTCGCCGCTGTTCGGCAAGGTCTTCTTCACCGAGAAGGGCCTCAACTACGTCTGCTCCGGCACGGTGACCCAGAGCTCGAGCGGCTCGCTCGTCACGACCGCCGGCCACTGCGTCAACGAGGGCCCGGGCGCCTACGTCACCAACTTCGCCTTCGTGCCCCAGTACGAGAACGGCGTCCGTCCCTACGGGACGTTCACCGCGGCATCGCTGCTGACGACCGACGCCTGGCGCACCAGCGGTGACTTCAACCACGACATCGGCTTCGCCGTCATGAACCCGCTCGGCGGCAAGACCCTCTCGGCGACCGTCGGCGGCTCGTACCCGATCGCCTTCAACCTCGGCTACGGCCGCACCTACGACGCGTACGGCTACCCGCAGGCCAGCCCCTACGACGGCCAGACGCTGTGGCGGTGCAGCGGCCCGACGACGATGGACACCCGCGGCTCCACCGACAACCGGCTGCCGTGCAGCATGACCGGCGGTTCGTCCGGCGGCGGCTGGATCACCGGTGGGCAGCTCAACTCGCTCAACTCGTTCGGCTACCGCGGCGAGAAGGACGTCATGTACGGGCCCTACTTCGGCACCGTCGAGCAGAGCCTCTACACGCAGGTCGACTGAGGGGCGGGGCGGCCCCGCCTGACGCGCCGCACCGGTCGCGTCAGGCGTGGTCGCCCGCTCACACCCGGACGGCTGCGAGACTCCTGGCGTGGCATCCCCCGACCGACCTGCCGACCCACCTCCCGACGGTGAGTCGCTCGTCGCCCTCCGCGGCGCCGACGTCCTCGTGCGCACGTGGTCCCGACGGAGCTCCGCGGCGGCCCCGGCGGCGGCCCCGACGGCGGCCCCGGCGGCGGCCCCACCCGTGCTGCTGCTCCACGCCACAGGTGAGTCCTCGCTCGACTGGGCCCGCGTGGCCGCCGACCTGCGGACCGACCGGTCCGTCGTCGCGCCGGACGCCCGCGGCCACGGCGGCAGCAGCCGTCCGGGCTCCTACCGCCTCGAGGAGATGGCCGCCGACGCGGTCGCCGTCGCCGGCACCGTCCCGGCCCTCGCCGATGCCGACGCCTACGACGTCGTCGGGCACTCCATGGGCGGCCTCGTCGCGCTCCTCGTCGCGGCTACCGAACCCCGACGCGTCCGTCGGCTCGTCCTCGAGGACGTCCCCCTGCCGTACCCGCGCACCCCGAACCCGCCGGCCCGGCCGGACACGGACCCCGGGTTCGACTGGCAGATGGTCCTGCAGGTGCGGGCGCAGATCGACGACCCCGACCCGGGGTGGGCCGACGTGGCGCGCTCGGTCCGCTGCCCCGCGCTCGTCGTGTGGGGCGGGCCGTCGAGCCCGATGCCGGCCGAGCACGTCGCCGAGCTGGCCCGGACCCTGCCCGCCGGGCGTCTGGTGCGCGTGGACGGCGGCCACCTCGTCCACGCCACCGACCCCGACGGCTTCCTCGCCGCCGTGGGACCGTTCCTCGCCGCGGACTGACCCCGCTCGGCACGGGCGGCCGGCCCGCCGACGGCTCGTGCCGTCGACGGGCCGGTCGGTCCGACGTGCTGGGCCGGTCGCGTCAGCGCACCGTGACCGTCAGCGTCCCCAGGACGTCGGAGCGGGAGTCGGACACGAGCACCCGCACCCGGTAGGTGCCGGCCGTGGCCCACGTGTGCTTCCCGCTGATCGTGGCCACGCCGTCGGCACCCGGTGCCGAGACCGTGGCGTCCTCCGTGACGGTCCCGTCGCCCCACTGGACGCGGACCGTGTACCGGCCGTCCGGCACACCGCCGCCCACCGAGCCGAGCGCGACGTCGGTGGCCGCACCCGCCGAGGCCGACACGTCGGCACCCGGCTTCACCTGCATCGCCGAACCGTTGTCCGCCACGGCGAACACGTGGATCCGGCCGGCCGTGGCCGGGTCACCGGTCTGCGTCGGCAGCGTGACGGACCGGACCGTCTTGCCCGACGGGATGTCGAGCGGGGCGGTCGCGAACAGCGTGGCGTGGCAGCTGTCCGTGCTCGTGCCGTTGAGGCGGTAGGCCATCTGGATCGCGACGACGTTGCCGAACCGGGGCGAGCCGCACCAGTCGCCGTACTGCACCGGGTAGCTCGTGGTCGAGCCGTCGGTGAAGCGCACCGTCGCGGTGGTGTTCTGGTCCCTCTGCGTCGCGGTGCCGATGAGGGACAGCTTCGTCGCACCCGGCGCGAGCGAGACCTCGAGGGTCTGCCCGGCGCCCGTCGCGTTGTCCTTCTGGCCCACTGGGATGCCCGGCATCGAGAACCTCAGGTCCGTCCCCGGGACGGTGAGCAGCGTGCCGGGCACACCGCCCGCCGCCGCGAGCGCCTCACGGGACAGGCCCGCCCGGTCGCCGTCGCACGGGACGGAGTCGCCGACGTTGCCGAAGCAGACCGAGTCGAACCCGGCCGCGTACGAGGGCACCGACGCCGTGTGGACCGTGGCGCCGCCGAGGGCGGAGCCGCTGTCGTTCGCCGTCGTCACCGTGACCTTCGGCTGGTAGTAGCCCGGCTCGGCCCACGTGTGGCTGCCGCGGACCGTGAAGGACCCGAGGTCGCCGGCCGTGATGGTGCCGTCCGAGCTCGAGCCGTCACCCCAGGCGATGGTCGCCGTGGCGGTGGCCGACGGGTCCTGGCCCTGGCCGACGCCACCGGAGAAGGTGCCGACGGTGCCGGTCCACGCGGTGTCCTCGGACGTCTCGAACGCCGGACCGGCGGTGACCTTGATGCCGGTGTTCTCCGCCTTCGAGCCGTCGGTGAGGAGCTCGACCTCCGAGAGGTTCGGCGCCGCCGCCCCCTTCGTCGCCGTGACGACGAGACGGTAGGAGGTGTAGGTGCCGGTGTCGGCCAGCCGGAACGGACGCGTCTGCACCCGCCACGGGAAGGACTGGTCGGTGCGCGTGTCGAGCGTGCGCCACGTCGTGCCGCCGTCCTTGGACCCCTCGACGCGCCACGCGGACGGGTCGCCCGCGGCCGGGCCGGAGGTGATCGTGTACCACGTGGCCCGCTGCCCGACGCCCGACAGGTCGAACGTGACGGTCGGCGTGGCCGAGGCGAACGCGGCAGAGGTGCGCGACGTGTCGTCGAAGAGCTTCGCGGCGTCGGCACCGTCCGCGAGCCCGGTTGCCGACGCGGTGCCACGGCCCGGACCGGTCATGTCGCGCAGTGGCTTCGGGGCCTCGGTGCCCGTCGTCAGCGACGGCGGGGCGTCCTGGGCCCGGGCGCCGAAGTCCGACGGCGCGGACCCCATCGCGAAGTCGAGCCGCGTCGGACCGGCCAGCTGCGACTGGTCGACCGAGACCGACTTCTGCTTCTGGCCGTCGACGGTCAGGCCCTGGACGTAGAGGTTCTTCTCCGAGTTGCCCGGTGCGTTGACGACGAGGTCGCCCTGCGTGCGGTGCACCGTGACCTGCGAGAACTTCGGCGAGCCGACGGCCCACTGGGACGAGCCGACCTGCAGGGGGTAGAGGCCGAGCGAGGACAGGACGTACCACGCCGACATCTCGCCGTTGTCCTCGTCGCCGGGGTAGCCCTGGCCGGTGTCGGTGCCGACGTAGAGACGGCGCAGGATCTCGCGGACCTTCTCGGCCGTCTTGTACTGCTGGCCGGTCCAGTCGTACATGTACGCGATGTGGTGCGAGACCTGGTTGGACTGGCCGAGCTGGCCCATCCGGACGTCCCGTGCCTCGAGCATCTCGTGGATCGTGCCGCCGTACCCGCCGGGCTTCGTCGCGGTCTCCGGCGTCGCGAAGAACGTGTCGAGCTTCTTCGCGAGGGCGTCGCGACCGCCGTAGAGGTTCGCCAGACCGTTGCCGTCCTGCGGCGCGTGGAAGGCGAAGTTCCAGCCGTTCGTCTCCGTGTAGTCGCCGCCCCACGCCTCGGGGTCGAAGGTCGCCGGGAAGCTGCCGTCGGGCCCCCGGCCCTGGAAGAACCCGACCTTCGGGTTGAAGGTGTTGACGTAGTGCGTGGCCCGCTCGAGGAAGTACTGCGACTCCTCCTTCAGCTGCGCACGGCGGTCGGCCGGGGTGGCCGGGTCCGTGGCCAGCTTGGCCGCCATGTTGCCGATGCCGAAGTCGTTGACGAGCCCCTCGAGACCCCACGAGACCGACTCGCCGGTGCTCGTGCTCGTGTAGCCGAGGAAGATCGAGGTGTCGAGGCCCTTGCGGCCCACGGCACTCGAGGTCGGCAGGACGGTCGCGTTCTTCAGCGCGGCGTCGTAGGTGCCGAGCGGGTCGGGCAGCTTGACGCCCTTGACGTACGCGTCGGCGAAGGCGACGTCCGAGCTGGTGCCGGTCATGAGGTCCGCGTAGCCCGGCGAGCTCCACCGGGCGACCCAGCCGCCGTCGCGGTACTGCTGGACGAAGCCGTCGGCGATCTCGGCCGCCACCTCCGGGTAGAGGAGGCTGTAGGCCGGCCACACGGTCCGGTAGGTGTCCCAGAAGCCGTTGTTGACGTAGACCCTGCCGTCCTTGACGGCGGCGTTGGTCGTCGTCGCGGTTGCCGAACCGGACTTGGCTGCAACGGGGCTCGCGTACTGGTACCGGGGTGCCGTTGCAGTGCCGGTGTTCTCGAACTGGCTGTTCGGGTAGAGGTTGAGCCGGTAGAGGTTCGAGTACAGCGTCGTGCGTTGCGTGTCGGCGTCCGTGTCGGCGTTGGTCTCGACGCCCACGACGCCGAGCCGGTCGTTCCACGCCGTGTTCGCGGCCGCGTGGACGGCGTCGAAGTCGCGGGCGGCCAGCTCGAGCGCGTGGTTGCGCCTCGCCTGGTCGAGCGAGATGAACGACGTGGCCAGCTTGAGAACGACGGTCTTGTCCGTGCTCGTGTCGAACGAGGCGTAGCGCGTGCCGGCGTGCCCGTTCGGGGCGGTGCCCGCGGCGGTCGCGGGCCGGTCGAAGGTGCCGTAGACGAACATCCGGCTGCGGCCGGCGGACAGGCCGCTGCCGTTGTCGACCCAGCCGGTCACCATGCCGGCCGCGGCGTCGACGGTGAACGTGCCGTTGTCGTCGACGGTGTCGAGGACGAGGCTGCCCTTGGCCGTGCCGGACGGGAAGGTGAACCGGTAGACGCCGCCGTGGTCGGCCGGCGTCATCTCCGACACGAGGCCGCCCTGGAGCACGGCCCTGTAGTAGTCCGGCCGGGCCACCTCGGTCCGGTGGTCGAAGGTGAGGGAGCGACCGGACGCGCTGCCCGTCGGGATACCGGTCGTCGCCGACGGCATGACCGACAGCTGGTTGCGGTCACCCATCCACGGGCTGGGCTCGTGCGAGATCGCCAGGCCCTGCATCACCGGCAGGTTCGAGGCGTTGTTGGCCGACTGGTAGTAGTACTCCCACGACTGCGAGTTCGCGTTGGTCACGGGGGTGAAGAACGTGAACCCGTTGGGCAGCGCGCTGATCGGCAGGTTGTTGCCGCGCGAGAAGCTGCCCGATGCGTTGGTGCCCCGACGCGTGTCGACGAAGTTCGTCAGGTCGGACGCGTCGACCGCGGCCGGGTGGGCCGCGACGTCGAGGTCGTCGATCCAGCCGCCGAAGCGGGTGTCCTTCTTCGCCGTGTCGTTGTCGTAGCCGACGAGGATGCGGTCGATGGTCTTGCCGGCGGCGACCCTGCCGACGTCGACCGACACCGAGTTCCACTGGTTGGCGTAGAGGATCTTGCCCCTGCCCTGGCCGTTCGGGCTCGCCGCGACACCGTTGGCGTCGGTGGCCTCCAGGTCGGACAGGTACGTCCCGTCGGTGAAGCGCAGGTCGAGCGCGCTGTACGTCGACGGGTAGCTGAGGTCGCCCGCGACCATGTCGGGGAAGACCTTGTAGGACAGGCGAGTTGCAGGGTTGACGGGAAGGTCGACGTCGAACAGGCGGTTCCAGGCGTAGCCGCGGCCGTCGGCGGTGTGGCCACCGGAGTAGCGCAGCGCCCTGACGCCGGTCCAGCCGACGAGGGGCTTGATGTTGAAGCCGGAGATCGGCCCCGAGCCGACCTTCGTCACCATCGGCGTCGCCGGACCCGTGCCGGTCGAACCGTCGGAGATGTCCCAGTCGGCCAGCTGCACGATGCCGCCCGAGTGCACGGCGGTCACGTCGAGCCGGTAGTACGCGTAGCTGCGCGGGGTCGCCACCGAGAAGGTCTGCGTCGCGAACCGGCCCGAGAAGTCGATGCCGGTGCGCCGGTCGAGGTCGGTCCACGTCGTGCCGTCGGCCGAGCCCTGGAGCGTGAAGTCCTTCGGGTCGCGCTCGGGCGCGTCGTTGGCCGACGTCAGCGAGTAGCGGACCACCGTGGCCGGCGACGCGAGCTGGTAGCGGACCCAGCCGCTCGGGGCGAAGGCCAGCCACTTCGTGTCGGGGTTGGCGTCGGCGAGGTTCGCCGCCACCTCACCCGGCGAGTTCTCGGCACTGGCCGTGACGGCCGTGACCTGCCCGAGCAGGCTGCCGTCGACGCTGACCGTGCCGGTGACGTTCTTCTGCCGGGGCCCGTCGGGACCCACCTCGACCGTCGAGAACGCCGGCTGGGGGTCGCCGGCCTCGAAGGAGGTCGTGAAGCTGCCTGTGGTGTCGGCGGGGGCCGCCGCTGCGCGGGGCGGTCCGGCGACGGCCCCCATCGTCGAGGTGACCAGGAGCGCCATGGCGACGGCGCCTCTCTGGATCCCAGGTGTCAAACCCATCGGTTCCTCCGTGCTCGTCCTTGAGCTGAGCGGTGCAAGACCCCGCGAGACTTGCCCCGAGGGACGAGTGTCGTCAACGGTGCAGACCGTTCTTGTCCGGCCGGGACAGCCAATCGGACAGGAACCGCCCGACCGCCCCCTCTTTCGGCCCCATCCCGTTGCCCGGGCTCCGCTGCATCTGCTCAGATGGCGGCATGACAGCGTTGTCTGACCACCGGACAGTCACCCGCCCCACCATGGCGGACGTGGCGGCCGAGGCGCATGTCTCGGTCAAGACGGTGTCACGCGTCGTCAACCACGAGCCCGGGGTGCGGCCGGACACCGCCGAGCGCGTCCGCGCCGTCATCGAACGGCTCGGCTTCCGACGCCACGACGGCGCGCGTCTCATCCGTCAGGGGCGCACCTTCACCATCGGGCTCGTCGTCGAGGACCTCGCCAACCCGTTCTACTCGCTGGTCGGGGCCGCCGTGGAGCGTGAGGCGCGGATCCGCCAGCACCAGCTCATCACCGCCTCGGCCGAGGGCTCGCCGAGCCGCGAGCGCGCCGCCCTGGAGGCCCTCATCGCCCGACGCGTCGACGGCATCGTCGTCGTGCCGGCGAGCGAGGCGGCCTCGGCCGACCCCGAGATCGACGCGAGCGGCACCCCCATCGTCTACATGGACCGCCCCGTCCGCGGCACCCCGCGCGACACCGTCCTCAGCGACAACCAGGGCGGCGTCCGCAGCGCCATCGAGCACCTCGTCGCCCACGGGCACCGGCACATCGCCTTCCTCGGCGACGACCCGGGCTTCTGGACCGCCCGCCAGCGTCGCGAGTCCTTCGTCGCCACGCAGGAGGCGCTCGGCCTGCCCGGTCCCGCGCGCGTCGTCATGGGCCCCCACTCGGTGGCGTCCGTCCGCGATGTCCTGACGCGGTGGAGTGCGGGCCCGGAGCCGATCACCGCGCTCATCACCGGCAACAACCGCATCACCCTCGCGGCACTCTTCGCGGTCCGGGACCTG
>NZ_JBNDHY010000167.1:0-9113 GCF_056755315.1 Monashia sp. HAY1-2A | reverse complement strand
GGTACAGCACCGACCCGAGGCACAGCGCGCTGAAGGCGGGCATGAGGCTCTGGCTGAGCAGGAAGGCCTGGTGGTAGACCGCGACGAGGACCTGTCCGGCGGTGACCAGGGACGCCGGATCCGGGGGTCCGGGGTTGTGACGCAAAGCGATGACTGACAGGAGGCTGACGACGCCGACGAGGATGAGGGCGCCTTCGACCAGCCGAGCGGCGAGGTACCCGAGAGCAGCCGTCTCGCTCCATCTGCGCACCACCGGGACCAGCACGACGGCCGTGCCGACGCAGGAAACGGCAAGGAGGACCTCGAGCGTCGTGCCCGCCAGGACGCCCGTGGCGCTCCCCGCGCCCAGGACGAAGTCGGTGCGCTCCAGCACCGGGCGGTACAGGCCCAGGGTCGGCACGGAGGTCAGGAACGTCAGCAGATACAGCGCTCCGGCTACGAAAGCGGTGCGCCTCGTCGCTGAATGGCGCTGTCGGGTCGGCGTGGACAGGCGGGCGGCAGGTGACATGAGAGGCTCCTCGAACCCGGGTGTACGGCGTACACCCCCTTGGCCGGAGCGTAGGTGTACGGTGTACACGTGTCAACGCTCATCGAGAAGCGCCCTAACCGGGCACCCTTGAGCCGCGACCGGGTGTTGATGGCTGCAGTGCAGCTCGCCGACGATGAGGGCCTTGCCGGGGTGAGCATGCGCCGGCTGGCGCAGCGGCTCGGTGTCGTGCCGATGGCGCTGTACAAGCACGTCGCGGACAAGGACGAGCTGCTCGACGGGATGGTCGACGTGGTGATCGACAGGTTCGCCGCACCGGACCCGGCGCTCGGCTGGAAGGACCGCGTACGCCAACAGCTCCTGGCGGCACGTGGAGCGGTCCTGAGCCACCCCTGGGCTCGCCGGGCGATCGAGTCGCGCACCAGACGCACCGCGACGGTTCTGGCCTACATGGACTCGGTGGCCGGCATGTTCATCTCCGCCGGGTTCTCCGCCGACCTGACCCACCACGTCATGCACGCCCTGGGCAATCGCATCTGGGGCTTCAGCCCGGAGATGTTCGACGAGTCTGCAGGCGAGGCCGACTCACCCACCGGGAGCCAGCCCGACGAGCGGCCCGACGCCGAGCAGCAGGCTGCCTTCGCGCAGCGATACCCGAACATCGTCCAGATTGCCGTGGCGGCGATGGAACGCGATCGCCCTGACGGCGGTGCACACGGGTGCGACGAGCAGTTCGAGTTCGAGTTCGGTCTGGACCTGCTCCTCGACGGCGCCGAGCGCCTGCACCGAGCAGGCTGGAGGTCAAGCACCACCGGACCGGACTCATAGGTCCGGTCGTCGACGACTCTGTGGACGAGAGGCACCCGCCGCCCGGTGTTGGCGTCCACCAGCGCCCTGTCTCGAATCGGCCGCTTGAGACGGACGGCGACCAGGTGGCGACTGCGGGTTGACGCTCCAGGAGGTCGAGGATGAGTGGATGGTCGAGGGGGGCCGGCACGTGCGCGCACCACTACGCAGGCTGGGGACGGGCTCGCACATTCCTCAGCCACATTCGCATGTCCGCGACCGACTGGTGCCCGCATCCTTGAGCGGACCGAGCCCGCTTCGCTCCCCTCACCGGCGGCCATCCCGGCACCCTGCGGCCCGCGATCCGAGGGCTTCGCGCGGGTCGGTGCCCGGCGCCTACGTCAGATGCACGAGGCGCCCGATGGTGCCGTCGAGGACTGTGGGCGCTGAGGGTCTTCCTTTCCGGGAATCGGCCCGAGGATCTCCTGGTACGGGGGCTTGACGATGCGGCGAGTCATTGCGGGTCTTGCATGTCTGCTGGCTGCGGTCACCGCCGCGGGGCCGGCCTGGGCCCAGGAGGGAACTCCGGATCTGGCCGTGACCCTCGCGTGGGCACCCAACGGTGGGCCACACGTACGAAGTGGCGAGACTGCGACATGGACAATGACGGTGACGAACCTGGGAGATGCGACCGCGCCGGCGGTCGAGGTGCTAGCCAGTGGTTCCGACCAGTTCGGCCGGTTCACGTCCAGTTGCGGCGAGCAGCTCTGCGTCCTCGGGGACCTCGAGCCGGGAGAAGCTAGGACTGTCACGTTCTCGGCCACGGCATGTTTGATCCAAGCGGGAGACCCGCCGGCCCGCCGCATCTGGTGGGTTACCGGGTCCGCGTGGACGGCAACGGACCCGAACCCGTCGAACAACACGGCGAGCCTGGACGTCAGGATCACAGGCTCTGCCAACTCCTCGTGCTTCGGTGCTTGACTGCCCCGCTCAGGCGCTTGCCGCTCGTGGGCAGACGCACGGGGCGGTGCCGGCGCCCCGAAGTCACGCGGCCGCACGCACGAGACGACGCAGTACGGACGTGAGGATCGGTTGCGGGTGCATTTCGGACAGGCGTCCACGCGCCCAGCGAGCGATGGCTTGGTTCGGGCCGTCGGCCGCGCTCATCCGAACCCGCAGTAGCCGGGTCGGGGGGGCTTGGCCAGCAGCTCGACTGCGTCAGGGGCTGCCCTGACAGATCCATGATGTCGCGTGCCAGGCGGCACGTGTTCGGCAAAGCCGCGGACGTCTTGCGCCTATCGTGGGTGCAGTGACCGAGGGCCCGACTCGTCCCCTGCTCTTCCTCGACGTCGACGGGACGCTGATCCCCACAGCCGACGTGCAGATGCCATCGACGCTCGAGGACTGGAACACGACGTGGCAGAGTCCCTCCAACCCACGACTCGCCACCATCGCGGCCGAGCACGGCCAACGCCTCATCCGGATGTCTTGCGACGTGGTCTGGGCGACCGCCTGGATGCACGATGCCAACCGGGTGATCGCACCCATCCTGGGTCTGCCGGAGCTTGCCGTTGTCGAGTTCGGCGAGTTGCCCGGGATGGATGAGACCGTCTGGTCGGAGGATGACCAGGCGGCGGCCCTGAACTGGAAGACGCAAGCTCTCGTCGAGCTCGCGTCGGGCCGTCCGTTCGTCTGGGTCGATGACGAGCTGACCGATGTCGATCGCGCCTGGGTGTCGGCGAACCACTCCGGCGCAGCCCTGCTTCATCGCGTTGACTCAGCCGTCGGGCTGCGCGCGGCGGATCTTGCCGTCGTCGAGGAGTGGCTCCGCTCGATGTGAGCCGCGGTCCGCGCCGGGTCGCACGAGAGCGGCCGCTTAGGCCTCCGTAGCGAGGCGCACGCAGAATCCTGCGAGAACGAGCCCTCCGGCGGCGTCCACCGCGCGCCGCACGCGGCGGCGTTGGAGCCGGTCACGCACCAGGTCGACGAACCCGACGACCGCCAGGCACCAGATGGTGCCGAGGAACGGCACCGTCCACGCGTGCATGAGCCAGGTCGTCCACGGTGCGTCCGGCGCCACGAACTGTGAGAGCAAGGACAGGTAGAAGACGAGGATCTTCGGGTTCGTCGCATTGCACAGCAACCCCTGCCGGTACGCTGCCGCTGCGCTCATGCGGGGGCCCGTCCCGACGTCCGGGTAGTCGGCGCGCACCGCACTGCGCAGCATTCCGAAGGCCAGCCACGCCAGATACACCACGCCGCCCCACTTCAAGGCCAGGAACAGCGGCTGAACACGCACGATCACACCAGCCAGCCCGATCGTCACCAGCAGCCCCTGGATGGCAGCGGCCGAACTGACACCTGCCGTCGTGATCGCCCCCCGACATCGACCACCGCTCAACGTGTTTCGCACGATGACGGCGAAGTCCGCCCCCGGCACCAGGACCAGCGCAACGACGACGACGATGAAGGACCAGGTCACGCCTGAACGCTACGGGAAATCGCGTCCGCCTCGTCCGCAGACGCTCGACGGCATCGGGCCGAAAATCCGTGCTGCGACGACGAATGCGCGCACCTTCGTGGTGACCTAGTTGCTCGTCGCGCGGCGTAGAGCTCTGGACGCGTGCCGGCCGAGGGTCTCGATGTCGGGGATCGGCACCCTCGTTGCACGACGTCTCGTCTTGCCCGTCCGCGCGGTGTCCGGTGCGCTGGTTCACCCGCACGAGTCAGGGGCTGGACGCACGGAACGCGCGGAGTCCTTCAGCTCTACGCTGCCTTGGTCGCGTACGAGGCGATGTGCTCGAGTGCCATGTCCAGGGACGCCTGCATCGGGGTCGCGTTGTGGGCCGCCTGCGACAGCAGGTAGCCGCCCTGCAGGGCAGCCATGAGACCGGTCGCCAGGCGTTCGGTGTCTGCGTCGGACCGTAGCGCCCCGTTGCTGCTCATCCGGTCGAGCGCGTCCTTCATCAGCATCTGCCACGTGTGGAAGTGACCGGCCAAGGCAGTGAGCGCGCCGTCGTCCTGGTCGGCGAGCTCACTGAGCAGGGAGCCGAGGGCGCAGCCGTGAGCGCCGCGCCGCAGCTGGACCCGGTTCACCGCTGCGGTGCGCCAACGTTCCAGGCCACGCATGGAGTCGACGCGGCGCAGCAGGTCGCGCTCGCGCTCCATGATGACCTCGGCGCGGCGCTCGATGACCGCGGCCACCAGGGCGCTCTTGTCCGGGAAGAAGTGATACAGCTGCGACTTGCTCACGCCGGTCGCGGCCCGCACGTCGTCGAGCCGGGTGCGGTTGACCCCGTGGACGAGGATGAGGTCGTCGGCTGCTTGCAGGATGCGGGCACGCGTGGCTGCGCCCCGAGCTGTCAACCGCGGCGAATGCCGACCCTCGTCACCGGGCACACCGCGAGCATATCCGCAGGTGGTGTGATCGCACAGAGGTGGACGGCTCGGTCCTCATCGGGGTCGCGCAGCGGGCACCCGTGGCAGCGTCTTCGGATTGCTCCCTCAAGGGGCAGCGGGTCACCTCAGGCCCCAGCCGGCGGCGACAACCATCGGGCCGACGGGCCGGTCCCCATAAGGAAAGTCTGCCGCGCGCCACCTACCTGCCATGGCTTCGCCGACCGAAGCCCCCGCCCCCACAGCGGCGGCGGATTCACACTCAACCGGAGGTTGCGGCACATGTCAGATCGATTCGTGGGACACAAGCTGGTCGTCACAGGCGGCAGCAGCGGAATGGGCCGGGCCACCGCTGCCACCGTGCTGGGCGAGGGCGGTTCGGTGGTGCTCATCGGGCGCAGCCACACCAAGCTGGACGAAGCAGTCCAGTACCTGGACGGCGGCGACCGCGTCACCGCGCTCGCCGGCGACCTCAACGACGCGGCACAGGTCGACGCCATGGTCGACGCGCTCGCTCGCGACCACGCCGACACCAGCCTCCTCGTCAACTCTGCAGGCTTCTTCATCCCGAAGAACTTCCTGGACTACGACCTCGCCGCCTACGACTCCTACCTGGACATCAACCGTGGCACGTTCTTCCTCACCCAGGGCGTGGCCCGCCTCATGGTCGCCCGTGGCGGTGGCTCCATCGTCAACATCGGCTCCATGTGGGCGCACCAGGCCCTCGGTGCGACCCCGTCGTCGGCGTACTCCATGGCCAAGGCGGGCCTGCACGCTCTGACGCACAACCTGGCCATCGAGCTCGCACCCCAGCGCATCCGGGTCAACGCCGTCGCTCCCGCGGTCGTGGCCACGCCCCTGTACGAAGGCTTCGTGCCGGCGGACAAGATCGAGGAGACGCTGCACGGGCTGGACGGGGTGCACCCGCTCGGTCGTGTCGGCACCCCCGAGGACATCGCCGGAGCCGTCACGTACCTGCTCTCCGACGACGCCGGCTGGGTCACCGGCAGCATCGTCAACGTCGACGGTGGCGTCATGGCGGGACGCAACTGACGGCGACAGCCGCGCGACGCCACGAGTCCCGGGCGCCGGCGCCGTCGACCCGGCGACCGCTGACCTGTTCAACCAGACGATCCTCGAGACCGAGAAGCAGGCGTGGATCCTCGAGGCCGAAACGGCTCCGACAGGCGCGGGCGGGCCATGAAGGGCCCGTGGGCCCACCCCGAACACCACCACCCACCACTGGAAGCAGGTGACGTTCCGACATGTCAGTGACACGAGGGTTCACGAGGCGCGACCGTAGTGACCCGAGGCTCCCTCCGGGGCAGTACGACACCGGCGACAACTGGCCGGTCCTGAGCTACGAGCCCACGCCGAGGTTGGACACGGCCACGTGGACGTTCACCGTCGACGGGCTGGTGCGGGACCCGCACACGTGGTCATGGGTACAGCTGCACCGCATGACGCCATCGACGTACGAGGGCGCCATCCACTGCGTCACCACGTGGTCCAAGTTCGACATGACCTTCCGCGGTGTGTCCGTCGACACCCTGCTGGACCTCGCCGGCGTCCTGCCGGAGGCCACGTTCGTCCTGGCCCGTTCCCACACCGGGTACACGACCAACCTGCCTCTCGAGGACGTCCTCGGCGGCAAGGCCTGGGTCGTGTGGGAGGTCGGCGGCCAGCCCCTGCCGGCCGAGCACGGTGGCCCCGCCCGGCTGCTCGTCCCGCACCTCTACTTCTGGAAGAGCGCCAAGTGGGTGTCGGGCCTGCACCTGATGGACCACGACGAGCCCGGCCTGTGGGAACGCAGCGGCTACCACGACCGTGGGGACCCGTGGCTCGAGCAGCGGTACCAGGGAGACTGATGGACCGGTGGGTCACGACCCGTGTTCCGCCCGTCCAGCCGTGGCAGACGGCCACGGTCGTCGGGCTCCGATGCGAGACCGCCACCGCGAAGACGTTCCAGCTCATGCTTGCCGGCCCGCATGACTTCGTTGCCGGCCAGCACTTCATCGTTCGGCTGATGGCTGAGGACGGGTACCGGGCGCAGCGGGCGTACTCGGCCGCCTCCGCGCCGGGCAGCGACCCGTTGGAGATCACGGTGGAGCTGCTCCGCGGAGGTGAGGTGTCCACGTTCCTGCACGAGGGCCTCGAGATCGGTGACACCGTCCAGGTACGCGGCCCGATCGGCGGCCATTTCGCGTGGGACGTGTCGGTACCCATGCTCGGGATCGCCGGAGGAAGTGGGGTCGTCCCGCTGATGTCGATGCTTCGCGCGGCCCGAGCCGTCCGTCGTGAGGACCTCGTGACGTTGGTGGTCTCGGCGCGCAGCCCGAGCGAGCTGTACTACGCCAGCGAGCTCGCCGCAGAGCAGACCACGGTCGTCTACACGCGGCAGGCGCCGCCGCGGCATCCCCGTGCTGCGGGACGCCTCACCGAGGCCGATCTGGCTCCCGTGCTGCGACCGGGGCAGCAGCCGTTCGTGTGCGGGTCGCCCGCCTTCTGCGACACCGCCACCATGCTGCTCGACGCCCTCGGCGTCCCTTCCACGGACATCCGGGTGGAACGGTTCGGGCCCTCCGGATGACGAGAACGCCACGGCCCGAACGATGCCGCCCCCTACCGGCGCAATTGCCAACGCCCGTGCTCGCCCTGCCCCAGCGAGACCAAAGAACCCGCGCGTACCGGACACGAACACGGACATGAGCGTCCCTGCCGCGGGCATGCGCCGCGTGCCTGACCGGCGCCGACCGAAGGAGTAACAGATGAGGTGTAGCGCGGTCGCGGCCTATGGAGGGCTGGTGCTCAGCGGAGCTGTCCCGGCGTCCGACCTCGTCGACACGGCGCGTCATGCCGCTCGGTGCTCGGCGTGCACGACGCACCTGGACCAGGTCGCGACGACGTCCGCTCTGATGGCGGCGCCGAGGACGGCACGGCGGACGCGGGCCACGCCAACGATTCCGGGGCACCACGGCCCCCCGGCCAACGACCCCGTCGGGGACCAGCAGAAGTTCCTGGCACAGCTGGCTCGGGCCGCTGATCCTGCCCATGCCGATGACCTCGTTCAGGAGACCTGGGACTACTTCCTGTCGCAGCTGCGGACTCGCACCCCCCGGCGTGAGGAGCTGGCCGCGCACCTGCTCCGTCAAGCGGCGAGGCACGTGACGGACGACGAGGACACCCGAGAGGAGTGGGCCGACAGCATCCTGGCGCACCACGCGCACTCCTCGTCCGAACCGATCGAGGGCGACCTGCCGGCGGGGTTCGAGGTGAACGGGTCCCTTCGTGACCTGGCTGAGCTGCAGATGTTGGACGCGGACGCCGACCCAGCCGAACTCCTTCTGCCAGAGCTGTACAGCGAGGGCAGCGATGTCGGCAGCTGGGTCAGCCCGCCGAGGGCGTGGCCGGCGCTGACGAGGTTCCTCGGCCCCGAAGCCGAGCTGGAGACCGAAGAGCTGTCCGGCGTCGTCGACTCGGCGCTGGACGACCTGCCGCGGCAGGTGGCCGACGTCGTCGACCTCGTCGACATCCAGGGTCAGGAGCTCCTGTCGGCAGCGCTCGTCCTCGGGCGCGAGGTCCCGGACGTGCAGCGTGACCTCGCCCGCGGGCGCAACGTGGTCCGAGCGCGTGTCGGCGCCTACCTCGCGGGCCGCTGAGCCGCCCTGCACCGCCGCGACGCACCCCACGAACGGACCGCGCGACGGACTGCCGCGCGAGGACAGACGAAAGGACTTCTTGTGGACGTTGACCAGGCCAAGACGCTCTTGGATGCCGAGCGCGCCCGCGTGACCGAGCTGCTGGCCACCTCAGCCTCGGCACGCATCGAGGACAACGAGGCCATGCGTGAGGCCGGAGACGGGGACGCGGACGCCGCCCAGCCGTTGCAGCACGAGGTCATCGGCATCACGATCGATGGCATCCTGCGGGAGCGACTGGCGGCGTTGGACCGAGCAGATGCCCGACTCGCCGCTGGAACGTACGGGTTCTCGGTGCAGAGCGGGGTCGCGATTCCCGACGCGCGTCTTGTGGCCGACCCCGCGGCAGAGCTCACCGTCGAGGAGTCCGCTCGGACCCGACGCGGCCACTGACGACGATCGCGGACGAGCACGCGTCCTGCTCGCGCCACCGACGCGGAGCGCTGGGACATGGCAAGGTCGGCCCGAGCGCGCCGGCACCGGACGGCCGCGACCCGCGTCCGCCCACACCACGTCCTCGGCCGTGGCACGCGGCTCGTCCTTCGTGAGGTCGAAGTGCTGGCTCCACGCGGCATTGGATGCGGTCGCTTCATCTGGTGCCGGCCCAGCCACCTGCCGGAGGCGGATCTCGGCACCCAGCGACCCCGCCGCGTCGGCCACCCGGTGTGCCGATCCGATAAGAACTCGGCTGCGGCGGTCACCATCAGTCGAGCAGCCACTGACCCGTTTGCGCGCAGCCCTGCACC
>NZ_JBNDHY010000166.1:0-9079 GCF_056755315.1 Monashia sp. HAY1-2A | reverse complement strand
GGGCGCGCGGTCGAGGATGGGGCCACCCCAACGGTCGACGAGCGCCGCCTCGAGGGCCGCGCCCACGGTGTAGAGGCGCTCGTCCCGCATCGCGGGCGCGAGCACCTGGATGCCGACCGGCAGACCGTCCTCGTCGGCCAGGCCCGCGGGCACGGACATGCCGGGCACACCGGCCAGGTTGGCCGGGATCGTCGCGATGTCGTTGAGGTACATGGCCATCGGGTCCTCGAGCTTGTCGCCGAGACGGAACGCCGTCGTCGGCGCTGTGGGGCTGACGAGGACGTCGACGGTCTCGAACGCGCGCGAGAAGTCCTGCGCGATGAGGGCGCGGACCTTCTGCGCCGAGCCGTAGTAGGCGTCGTAGTAGCCCGAGCTCAGCGCGTAGGTGCCGAGGATGATCCGGCGCTTGACCTCGGGGCCGAAGCCCGCGTCGCGCGTCGCGGCCATGACCTGCTCGGCGCTCGGGTCGGCGACGCCGTCGGGGGCGACGCGCAGGCCGTAGCGCATGGCGTCGAACTTGGCCAGGTTCGAGCTCGCCTCGCTGGGGAGGATGAGGTAGTAGGCGGCGAGCGCGTAGTCGAAGTTCGGGCAGCTGACCTCCACGACCTCGGCGCCGAGCTCCTCGAGGAGCCGGACCGACTCGTCGAAGCGGGCGCGGACGCCCGGCTGGTAGCCCTCCCCGCCGAGCTCCTTGACGACGCCGACGCGCAGGCCCGTGACGTCGGCGCGCCGGGCTGCCTCGACGACGGGCGGCACGGGGGCGTCGATGGACGTGGAGTCCATCGGGTCGTGGCCGCCCATGACGGCGTGCAGCAGCGCGGTGTCGAGGACAGTGCGGCCGCACGGGCCGGCCTGGTCGAGCGAGCTCGCGAGGGCCACGAGGCCGTAGCGCGAGACGCCGCCGTAGGTCGGCTTCGTGCCGACGGTCGCCGTCACCGCGGCCGGCTGGCGGATCGAGCCGCCGGTGTCGGTGCCCGTGGCGAGGGGCGCCTGGAACGAGGCCAGGACCGAGCTGGAGCCACCACCGGAGCCGCCGGGGATGCGGTCGAGGTCCCACGGGTTGCGCGAGGGGCCGTAGGCCGAGTGCTCCGTCGAGGAGCCCATGGCGAACTCGTCCATGTTGGTCTTGCCGAGGATCGGCAGGCCGGCCCCGCGCAGCTTCGTCACCACCGTGGCGTCGTACGGCGGCACCCAGCCCTCGAGGATCCTGCTGCCGCACGTCGTCGGCAGGCCCTTGGTCGTCATGACGTCCTTGACGGCGATCGGCACACCCGCGAGCGCGCCGAGACTCTCGCCGGCGGCGCGTCGGGCGTCGACGGCACGCGCCTGGTCGAGTGCGCCGTCGGCGTCGACGTGCAGGTAGGAGTGCACCTGCCCGTCGACGGCCGCGATGCGGTCGAGGTGAGCCCGGGTGACCTCCTCGGAGGAGATCGTCGAGGCCGCGAGGGCCTGCGCCAGCGCGGACGCGGTGGCGCGGGTCAGGTCGGATGGCAGGTCGGTCACGTCAGTGCCTTCGTCGTCGCTGCGGGTGGAGTGGTCGGGGGGCGCGGGCCGGGCGCGGGTGCCCGTCGGGCGGACTGGCCGGCGGGCCGCGCCGGGGAGGGGTCAGTCCTCGTCGAGGATCCGCGGCACGGAGAAGCGCTGCTGCTCGGCCTCCGGCGCGCCGGAGAGGGCCTCCTGCGGCGTCAGGCTCGGCCGGACGACGTCGGGACGCGTGACGTTCGTCAGCGGCATCGGGTGCGACATCGGGGCGACGCCCTCGGTCGGGGCCTGCTGGACCTTGGCCACGGAGTCGAGGATCACCGAGAGCTCGCCGACCATGCGGTCGAGCTCCGCCTCGGACAGCTCGATCCGGGCGAGGCCGGCGAGGTGGGCTACGTCGTCGCGGGACAGGGAGGACATGCGGGTCAGTCTATGGGTCGCCGGTGGTGGGCCGGGCACGCGTTCCCGGCCGCCCGGGCTGCTGCCGGGCTGATGCCGAGCAGCTGCCGGACTCCTGCGGGACTGCGGCCGGACTGCTGCCCGGGCGGCCGTGTCCTCGGGCCGTGGTGGCTCGTTGTCCCTGGCAGACCGGTACCCGAGGAGACCCCGATGACGAGTCCGACCAGCACCTCCACCCCAGACGCCGCTCCCCCCTCGGAGCCCACCCGTGTCGGGGGCGTGGCGCCCGCCGCCCCCGACGCGGTGGCTCCCCGGGCCGCCCGGAGCCGCGCGCACCTGCGTCGCCTGCGCGGGGACGGCAGCGACGGTCGGGGCGTCGTCCAGGTGCTGCGCGCGGCCGCCGGCACGGGCCGCCGCGGGTTCGACCACGCCCGCACGGGCCTCGGCTCGCTCGCGTGGACCGCCGCGCTCGTGGCGGCCGGTGTGCTGCTGCTCGGGCTCGTGCTCGTCGTCGCGGAGGCGAACACCCGCAACGCGCTCGTCGAGTGGGTGCTCAAGGCCGCCGACGTGCTGGACCTCGGCGTCTTCGGGCGAGAGACCGGCGTCAAGCACTTCACCGGCGAGGGCGCGACGGTCAAGAACGCCGTCGTCAACTGGGGCCTCGGCGCGATCGCCTGGCTCGTCGTCGGCCGCGTCGTGCGCCGGCTGCTCACCCTTGGCGCGCACTGAGCCGAGGCCCCACGGTCACGCGCCGCGGCAGCTCCGGCGGCTGCGGCGTCGGTCGAGGACGTAGGTGCGCACGAGGTTGCGCCCGGTGCCCCAGACCCCGTGGCGGAACAGCAGGACGATGACGACGAAGATCGTGCCGGTGATGAGGCCGATCCCCTCGAAGCCCGAGCTCGCGAGGTAGTCCTCGAGGACGACGACGACCGCGGCGCCGACCAGCCCACCCCAGAGCGTGCCGATGCCACCGAGGACCGTGATGAGCACGACCTTGCCCGACGTCGTCCACATCAGCTCCTGGAGCGAGGCGAACTGGTGGCTGATCGCGAAGACGCCACCGGCGAGCCCGGCCAGGCCGGCCGAGAGGACGAACGCCGTGATCTTGTAGGCCTCGACGTCGTAGCCGAGGGCGCGAGCACGGGCGGGGTTGTCGCGCACGGCGGTCAGGACGCGTCCGAAGGGCGAGTTGACGACGCGCCAGGCCAGGAGCAGCCCGACGAGGATGATCGCCGCACCGGCGTAGTAGAAGTAGAACGAGTCGGTCTCGACGGGCTCGATGCCGAAGAACCGCTTCGGGATGCCCTGCAGGCCGTTCTCTCCCCCTGTCAGGGACCGGACCTGGTTGGCGATGAAGTACAGCATCTGGGCGAAGGCGAGCGTCACCATGGCGAAGTAGATGCCGGTGCGGCGCACCGACAGGTAGCCGATCGGCCAGGCGATGAGCATCGAGAACACCGCGCCGCCGAGCACGGCGACGGGGAAGGGCACGCCCCAGTGAACCGCGATGAGGCCGGTGCAGTACGCCGAGCCGCCCCAGAACGCGGCGTGCCCGAAGCTGAGCAGACCGGTGAACCCGAGGAGCAGGTCGACGCTGATGGCGAACAGGCCCCAGCACAGGATGTCCATCGCGACGGGCGGGTAGACCCAGTAGGGCAGCAGCACGAGGACCACCAGGCCGGCCAGGAGCAGCAGGTACCGGACCGGGCTGCGGCGCGACAGGATCGAGGGCTGGGCCAGGTCGACGTCGACCTTGCCGGTCAGCTGGGTGCTCATGCGAACTCCTCCCGTCCGAAGAGCCCGGAGGGCCGGACGAGGACGACGACCGCCATGAGGACGAAGATGACGATCTGGGCGAACGCGGGGGCGTAGGCGACGCCGTAGGCCTCGACGAGCCCGACGAGGAACCCGCCGACGACGGCTCCGAGGATCGAGCCGAGGCCGCCGATGACGACGACGGCGAACAGGATGATGATGAAGGTGCTGCCCATCTCGGCGGTGATGGCCCGTGTCGGTGCGGCGAGCACGCCGGCGAGCCCGGCGAGGGCGATGCCGAACCCGAACACCGGCGTGACGAAGCGCCCGACGTTGATGCCGAGGGCGCGCGTCCGCTCGGCGTCCTCGGTGGCCGCCCGCACGATCATGCCGATGCGGGTGCGCGTCAGCAGCAGGCCGACGGCGCCGCAGACGACGACGCTGAACACGCAGGCGAAGATCGCGTAGACCGAGAGGTTGACGCTGCCGATCGTGACCTGGCCGCCGAGGCCGGACGGGATCTCGTAGGGCAGGCCCGAGACGCCGTACCTCTGCTTGACGGCCTCGACGAGGATGAGGGTGAGGCCGAACGTGAGCAGGAAGTTGTAGAGCGGGTCGAGCGCGAGGAGCCAGCGCACGAGGAGCCGCTCCATGAGCACGCCGAAGAGGAACATCAGGACCGGGACGACGATGATCGCCACCCAGAACCCGACGTGCAGCTCGGCGAGCAGCACGGCGGAGATGACGGCCCCGAGCATGTAGCAGGCGCCGTGCGAGAAGTTGACGACGCCGAGGACGCCGAAGATGACCGCGAGACCGAGGGCCGACAGCGCGTAGAAGCCGCCCGCCGCGAGGCCTTGCAGGGTGTACTGGACGAATTCACTCATCGCGCAGGCTCATTCAGCCCATCTTGCAGTCGGCGTTGGCAGGGCCGTACGCCTCGGCCGCGGGGATCGTCTTGACGATGTCCTCGTAGTCCCACTCCTCGGGCGCCGAGGCCTTGACCTTCGCGAGGTACATGTCGTGGATGACGGCGTGGTCGGCCTTGCGCACCTCGCCGTTGCGGAGGAACACGTCGTCGATCCTCTTGCCCTCGAGCTTGGCGACGACGGCGTCCGCGTCGTCGGTGCCGGCCGCCTGGACCGCCTCGAGGTAGTTCAGTGCGGCCGAGTAGTTGGCGGCGTGGGCGAAGGACGGACGGGTGTTCGTCTTCTCCTTGAAGCGGTCGGCCCACTTCTTGTTCTGCTCGTCGAAGTTCCAGTACCACGCGTCGGTGAACTGCGTGCCGGCGAACTGGTCGACGCCGAGCGAGTGGATGTCGGTGATGAACATCAGGCCGACGGCCAGCTGGACCTTGCCCTTGAGGGGGCTCTGGTTGAACTGCTTGACGAAGTTGATGAGGTCGCCGCCCGCGTGCATCGACCCGATGACCTTGGGGTTGCCCTCGCCCGCCTTGGTGATGAACGTCGCGAAGTTGTCGCTCGGGAACGGCGAGGCGATCGACTGCCCGACCGTGCCACCCGCGGCCTGGATCTCCTTGGTGAAGGACTTGTTCATGTCCTGGCCGAAGGCGTAGTCGGGGTAGACGATGTTCCACGACGTTCCGCCGGCCTTCGTGATGGTGCCGGCCGTGCCGCGCGCCAGGGCGGCGGTGTTGTAGGCCCAGTGGAACGTGTACTTGTTGCACTGGGCACCGGTCAGGGCCGTCGTGCCGGCGCCGATGTTGATGTAGAGCTTCTTCTTGTTCTTGGCCTGCGTGGCCACGGCCAGGCCGGCTGCGGAGTTCGGCACGTCGAGGATGATGTCGGCCTTCTGGCGGTCGTACATCTCCTGCGCCTTGGAGTTGGCGACGTCCGCCTTGTTCTGGTGGTCGGCCGTGACGATCTCGATGTCCTTGGCCACGGCCTTGTCACCGTACTTGGCCTTGTAGTCGTCGATGGCCAGCTGGATGGCGACCTTCGAGTTGGGGCCGGAGAGGTCCTTGTAGACACCCGACTGGTCGTTGAGCAGGCCGATGACGACCTTGTCGTCGGTGAGCTTGCTCGAGCCGCCGGACTGGGGGCCGCCCTGCCCGCACGCGGCGAGCGCGAGCGAGGCCGAGGCCGCGACGGCCAGCGATGCGTGGGTCTTCCTGCTACGCATGTCCCCTCCTGGGGTGACGTCGGGTGTGTCTGGGTGTGCGTGAGTGCTTCGGGGATGCTTCGGGGATGCTTCGGGGGCGACGCGGTGGCGGTGGCTTCGGGGCGCGCGGACGGAGTGGGTCACATCCCGAGGTGGGTGAGCAGCTCGCTCTCCCGGGCGCGGAACTCGTCGTTGTCGAGGTGCTCGACGACCTCGCCCTGCGCGAGCAGGTAGTGCCGGTCCGCGACGGTGGAGGCGAAGGTGACGTTCTGCTCGACGAGGAGGACGCCGACGCCCTGGCCCTTGATCTCGCGGATGATCTCTCCGATGCGGTGGACGATGACCGGGGCCAGGCCCTCGCTCGGCTCGTCGAGCAGCAGCAGGCGCGACCCCATCCGCAGCACCCGGGCCATGGCGAGCATCTGCTGCTCGCCACCGGAGAGCCTCGTGCCGGGGAAGTCGCGACGCTCGTGCAGGACGGGAAAGAGCTCGTAGACCTTCTCGAGGGACCACGCGTCGGGATGGACGACCGGAGGCAGGAGGAGGTTCTCGGCCACCGTGAGACCGGCGTAGATGCCGCGGTCGTCGGGCACCCAGCCGAGGCCCGCCCTGGCCCTGACGTCGGCCGGGCGCTTCGTCAGGTCGGCGCCGTCGAAGGTGACGGTCCCTTCGACGTGCCGGTGCAGGCCCATGACCGAGCGGAGCAGGGTCGTCTTGCCGGCCCCGTTGCGCCCGACGAGCGTGACGACCTCTCCCGCGCCGACGCCGACGGAGACCTCGCGCAGGACCCGGGCCTCGCCGTACCAGGCCGAGAGGCCGGCGACGTCGAGCACGTGCCCCGCGGACGCCTCCGGGCCGGTCCGGGCCGGGGCGGCGGGCGTGGGCGCGGCGGCCGTGACGGGCTCACTCATGGGTTGCTCCGAGATACGCGGAGACGACGCGCTCGTCGGCACGAACCTCGTCGTAGGGGCCCTCGGCGAGCACCTGACCCGACTGGAGGACCGTGACGCGGTCGGCGAGGGACCCGACGACGTGCATGTTGTGGTCGACGAAGACGACCGTGCGCCCGACGGCCAGCGACTTGACGAGCGCGATGGTGCGGTCCACGTCCTCGATCCCCATGCCGGCGGTCGGCTCGTCGAGCAGGAGCAGCTTCGGGTCCAGGGCGAGTGCGATCGCCAGCTCGAGCGCGCGCTTCTGTCCGTAGGCGAGCGAGGCGGCCGGGGCGCCCGCGAGGTCGGCGAGTCCGACCTGCGCGAGCAGCTCGGTGGCGCGGTCCTTGAAGACGGCCAGGCGCCTGACCGAGCGCCACCACTGCCGCCCCATCCCGGTGGGGCCGGCGAGGGCGAGCTCGAGGTGCTCGCGCAGGGTCATCTGCTCGAAGAGGCTCGTGATCTGGAAGGACCGGGCGATGCCGAGCGGAGCGATCTGCTCGGGGGCCTTGCCGGTGACGTCCAGGCCGTCGAAGAGGACGGTGCCCGAGGTCGGGGTGAGGAACCCGGTGAGGAGGTTGAACAGCGTCGTCTTGCCCGCGCCGTTGGGCCCGACGAGCGCATGGACCGTGCCGCGCTCGACGGACAAGTCCACGCGGGACACCGCCGTGAACCCCCGGAACTCCTTGGTCAGGGCCCTGGTCTCGAGCAACGGGGTACCCGTCAAGACCTGCACCTCCTCGTGCGTCGCGCTGCGGTGGCCGGCGTCGTGCCCATGGCCGACCGCCTCCCTCTGCCTGAACGGCTGCTGACGGCAACCGGGGAGACTTCCCGAAAGCCTAGGAGGACCGTGGTGCGAAAGGACGGTGGGTACCCACACACCTGCCCCGGTTCTGTGGTGCGGGCCCACATGAGAACGCGCCTGAGCCACGCCCGAGCGTCACCCCTCCGCCGGGCACCCACCCCACCCGCCTCCGGTCCTCGTCGGCTCAGGCGGCGTCGAGGAGGAGCACCTCGAGGTGACGCTCGAGGGTGCTGCGCAGATCGGGCACGTGACCCGGGACGAGCGGGGGTGCAAGGGACTCGTACGAGTGCCCGGTCGGCGTGGTGGTGAGGACCCGGTGGGGCCCGGCCCGCTGCGCCGAGACCGCACCGGCCGCGGCGCTCCAGCCCGGCAGCTGCTTGGTGTGGTTGCACCGCACGCAGAGTCCCTGGCCGTTGGCGGCACTGGTCGGGCCGCCCGACGCATGGTCCTCGACGTGGTCGAGGTGACGAACGGGGGCGTCGCACCACGGTGTCCGGCAGACGCCGCCGTCGCGGGCGAGGAGGAAGCGGCGAAGGCCACCGTCGAAGGTGCGGCGGGCGGAGTCCATGGCGGCGAGCTCGGACGCGGTCGGGTCGGTGTAGAGGCGACGCACCCAGGCACGGGAGCGCGCCGCGTCGCCGTCGGCCCGATCGTCGAGCCCCGGCATCTCGAGGAGGCGACGGGCCCACGTGGCGGGCACGGAGCCGTACCCGGCGAGCTGCGCCGGCACGTCGTCACCGGCGAAAAGGGCGCGGTCCGTCATGACGAGCTGCACCTCGACCGCTACGTCAGCGGCTCGCCGCTGCCCGGTCAGCCGGACCACGAGCTCGTCGGCCATCACCTGGCCCTTGCCCCGTTCGTCACCGGCCGCCCGGGCCGTGTCGGCGGCTGTCGTCAGGGCCGCGTGCGTCGCCACCGCCTGGGCGACCGGCAGCAAGGCGGTGAGGTAGGCCATCGTGTCGGGCGCCGGGCGGAGGGTGACGCGTCGTTCTGACGCTGCCTTCGCGCCGCGGGCCAGCACCCCGGTGGGATCGGTCCGGTAGGCAGCGGCGCGCACGAGACGCATGAGCTCACGGTCACCGAGAGACCCCAGCCGATCACCGAGCCGGCCCACGACCTCGGCGTCGACGTGCCGACGCTGGACCTCGTCGAGGCCGTCGGTCTCGCGGGCGACGATCGAGGCCCGCCACTCGCTGAGCTCGCCCCGCTCCAACGCCGCGAAGGTCTCCGGCATCTCCGGGCGCAGCCGCAGGGCGAGGCGCACGTGCTGGCTCCCACGGGCCGGCGACTCACGGCGCGCCAGCGCCACCTGACCGGCCACGCTGCGCAAGGAGTCACGACGCACACCACGGCGTGCCCGGGCATCCCGTCGCGACACTGCCCCGTCGCGTCCCCCTGCTCCTCTGCGACCGACGCCAGGCGGGCTTCGTCACGCGCAGTGCGCCATCCTTCGAAATCCCCCGTCGCAGAGCACTCCTCGGCCCGCTCGCGCCACCGCTGGGCCACGTCGGCCTGCGACTCCACGAACACCGAAGCGCGCCATCGAACCTGTCTCTTATACACATCTGACGCTGCCGACGACGGA
>NZ_JBNDHY010000165.1:0-9079 GCF_056755315.1 Monashia sp. HAY1-2A | reverse complement strand
TCCGTCGTCGGCAGCGTCAGATGTGTATAAGAGACAGACCCTACCCAGCCCCCGTCGGCCCCGTCCCCGTGCCCGACGTGGGGCCGGCGCCACGGCACGGCCACCTGCCGCCGTGCTCACGCCTCGAGCGCGAGGACGAGCGGGAGCACCCCGGGCGCCCCGGCCTGACGCAGGAGGCCTGCGCACACCGTCAGCGTCCAGCGCGAGTCGGCGACGTCGTCGACGAGCAGCACGGGACCGGGCGCCCCGGCCAGCCGCGCCGCGAGCTCGGGTCCGACGACGAGTCGGCCCCACACGTTGGCCAGCCGGAAGGCGCTGTTGCCGCCAGGCTCGCCCACCGGGCCGCCCTCGGCGAGGTCGAGCGACCCGAGGTAGGGCAGCCGCCCGAGCTCGGCGATGCCCGCCGCCAGGGACCCGACGAGCCGTGGACGGCGTCGCGACGGGACCGACACGACCGCGACGGGGCGTTGCGACCACCCCCAGGTCGCGAGGACGTCGACGCACGCGCGCAGCACCTCGGGCGGCAGCTCGCCGTCGTCGCCGCGGAGCAGCTCGCGCAGCCGCTGACCCCAGCCGAGGTCGCTGAGCCGGGCGACCGCGCGGCCCTCGGTCATGGCCGTCTCCGCCCCGATGCGGCCGCGCACGGGGACACCGAGGCGGTCCATCCCGGACGGCCACTGCGCCCGGGGCTCCAGGGCGACACCGGGTCGGTCCAGCCGGGCGCGGGCGGTGGTGACGGCCGCGTCCGGGATCGTCGCGTCGAACCACGGCCCGGCACAGCCGTCGCAGCGGCCGCACGGCTCGGCCGTCTCGTCGTCGAGGCAGGTCTGCAGGAACGCCATGCGGCACCCCTCGTTGCGCTCGTAGTCGACCATGAGCTGCTGCTCACGCTCGCGGGCCTGCGTGACCCGCCCGTAGCGCTCCTCGTCGTAGGCCCACGGCTCGCCGGTGGCGGTCCACCCGCCGGGCACCCGGCGGACGGCGCCGTCGACGTCGAGCACCTTGAGCAGCAGCTCGAGCCGCGTGCGACGCACGTCGACGATGGCCTCGAGCGCGACCGTGGACAGCGGCTTCGGCGACTCGGTGAGGGCCCGCAGCACGGCGTCTGCCTGGTCCTGGCGCGGCATGGAGGCCGATGCGAAGTAGCGCCAGATGTCCTTGTCCTCGGGGCCGGGCATGAGCAGGACGTCGGCGCGCTCCGTGGCCCGCCCCGCGCGACCGACCTGCTGGTAGTAGGCGACGGGGGAGGAGGGCGCACCCAGGTGCAGGACGAACCCGAGGTCGGGCTTGTCGAAGCCCATGCCGAGCGCCGACGTGGCCACGAGCGCCTTGACGGTGTTGTCGCGCAGGGCCTCCTCGAGGCGGATGCGCTCGGCAGGCTCGGTGCGGCCCGTGTAGGCGGCGACCTCGTGCCCGGCCTCGCGCAGCGCGGCGGCGACGTCCTCGGCCGCTGCCACGGTCAGGGCGTAGACGATGCCGGAGCCGGGCAGCTGTGCCAGGTGGGCGATGAGCCAGGCCAGCCGCTGCTCCGGCGCGGCGAGCGGCAGCACGCCGAGGCGCAGCGACGCACGGGCGAGCGGACCGCGCAGCGTCAGCACGTCGTGGCCGCCGGCGCCGAGCTGCTCGACGACGTCGGTGACGACCCGCGCGTTGGCGGTGGCCGTCGTCGCGAGGACCGGCGTGTGCTCGGGCAGGGTCGTGAGCAGGTCGCGGATGCGGCGGTAGTCGGGCCGGAAGTCGTGCCCCCAGTCGCTGACGCAGTGCGCCTCGTCGACGACGAGCAGGCCGCAGGTCCGGGCCAGCTGCGGCAGCTGCTCGTCGCGGAACCGTGGGTTGTTGAGCCGCTCGGGGCTGACGAGCAGGACGTCGACGGCATCTGCCGCGAGGGCGGCCGACACCTCGCCCCACTCGTCGGCATTGGTCGAGTTGAGCGTCACGGCGCGGATGCCGGCCCGCTGGGCGGCCCCGATCTGGTCACGCATCAGCGCCAGCAGCGGGCTGACGATGACGGTCGGTCCCGCGTCCTCGGCCCGGCGCAGGGCGGTCGCGACGAAGTACACGGCCGACTTGCCCCACCCCGTGCGCTGCACGACGAGGACGCGCCGACGACCCTCGACGAGTGCGGCGATGGCCTCGAGCTGGCCGTCACGGAACTCGGCGTCAGGCCGTCCGACGAGCCGGCGCAGTGCCTCGGTCGCCCGTGACCGCAGTGGGTCGTCGACCACGTCCACGGGTCCGGCGTCGCCCATGGCGTCGGTGGTGGTGGGCTGGGCGGCAGGCGTCGGGGGCATGCGTCCAACCTACGTGCCGCCGCCGACGGGTCCGCCTCCCCGGGCCGGGCCCTGTGGACGCCGGTGGGCGCCCGGACGGGGATGGGGACGGGCTGGGAGGATGGCGTCATGACCGACGCGCCGGACGGCACGACCCGTTCCTCGACCGACCTCCAGGCCCCGTACGCCGCGCACGTGGCGCTGCGCTGGTCCGACATGGACGCCTACGCGCACATCAACAACGTGCAGTTCCTCCGGCTGCTCGAGGACGCGCGCGTCATCGCCTTCCGGGACTGGTTCGACGGCACCGGCGCGGGCAACAAGACGCTGCTCGACGAGGGCGTGCTCGTCGCGCGACACGAGATCGAGTACCGGCGGCCGCTCGGCTTCCGGCACGCACCGGTCGAGATCCGGATGTGGGTCTCGCGGGTCGGTGGGGCCGGCTTCGACGTCGCCTACATCGTCACCGACCCCGTGGGGATGGATCCGCACGGTGCCCAGGGGCGAGGTGACGGGACGCGAGGTGACGAGGTCGTGTACGCCGTCGCGGAGACCGAGCTGGCCCTCTACGACTTCGCGTCCGCGTCACCGCGGCGGATGCGGCCGGAGGAGCGGGACGCCCTGCGGCCCCACCGCAGTGGCCCGGCACCGTTCCGGCGTCGACGGTGAGGGCCCGACCGTGACCACCGACGTGCGACACGTCGACTTCGGTGACCCCCGGGGCCTGGCCGACCTCGAGACGTTCCTGGCCCGGGCCCGGCGCGCCAACCCCGACGGCGCCGTGCGGCTGCAGGTCGCCGGCGGCCTGGCCCTCGTCACGGTCGCCGTCCTCGAGGGCGGCGGCCTGCTCGGTGAGGGCACGGTCCTCGGTCTGCGCGTCGTGCGGGTCCGGGCAGTCGGCCACGACGCCGGCGCGGCCCTCGACACGACGGTGTCGTTCGCGTCGCTCGCCGACCGGCTGGCGCGCCGCGATGCGTCGAGCGTCCTCGCCGTGCCCCCGACCACCGTGCGGGCGCCGTGGGGCGGGCTGACACCCCCACGCGACGGCTGGGAGCCCGTGGGGCGGCTCACCAGCGAGGCCGTGGACGCGGTTGCGCGCGAGGGGATCTCGCAGGTTGCCGCGGGAACCCCCGACGGTGCCGGCGCTCACGCGGTCACGGCCCTGCGCCGTCGCGTGTGGGGCGCGATGACCGACACCGTGCCGCCCGTCGCGGCCGGTCTGGCCTTCGGCGCGCACGTGCTCGGCTTCACCGCGCCGGGCACCGAGGCGTCGGTGTCGACCAACGGACGCTGGACCCGCCTGTCGACCGCGCGGGGTCACGTGCTGGTGCGCTGACGAAGCGGCTTCGTCAGCGCCCGGTCCACGTGCCACGCTGGACGAGCACCTGCTTGAGCACGTCGATGCGGTCGCTGACGAGACCGTCCACGCCGAGGTCGAGCAGCCGGTGCATCTGCTCCGGGTCGTCGATCGTCCAGACATGCACCTGCTTGCCCGCTGCGTGCGCCGCCGCGACGAACCCCGGGGTCACGACCCGCACGACGCGCCCGCGCACGGGGAACGAGGCGGGCACCTGGAAGACCTCCGCGGGTGAGCGCAGCCAGCGGGCCAGCCAGCGCGGGCCGTAGCGGTTGACCGCGGCGCCGACGGGCGCGGCCGCGGTCGTGACGCGTCCGCGGGCGAGGCGTCGGAACTGGGCGATGTTGCGCTGCGAGAACGAGCCGACGCAGACCCGCTCGTGGAGGCGGCGCTCCTCGATGAGACGCCAGAGGGCCGCCGGCGTCCCCGGCGCCTTGAGGTCGAGGTTGAGGTTGACCTCCGGCCACGCGTCGAGGACCTCGGTGAGCAGGGGCACGCGCTCACCGTCGCCGATGGCGGCCTCGCGCACCTGCTCCCAGGTGAGCCGGTGGATGAGTCCGGCCCGGTCGGTCACGCGGTCGAGGCGGGTGTCGTGGAAGGCGACGAGCCGGCCGTCGGCCGTCAGGTGCACGTCGGTCTCGAGGTGGGTGTAGCCGAGGGCGACGGCATGGCCGAACGCCGTCATCGTGTTCTCGAGGCCGACGTTGGGCCGGTAGAGCGCGCCACCGCGGTGGGCGAGGGCCACCGGCGTCCGGGCGAGGTAGGGGCGGGGGCGCGGCGCCGGCACGGTCATGGCGCGAGACTAGGCGCTCACCGCCCGGCCTGGACACCTCCGGTGGTGCGGCGAGGGCGCCCCCTGGCGGGGGGCGCCCTCGCGCGGGTCGGAGCAGTGGGGGACCGGCACGGTCAGGCCCAGAGTGCCCAGACGGTCGTGTCGGTGGGGACGCTTCCGGCCACCAGGGGACCGGAGGCGACGAGCACGTCGACGCCCTCGGGCAGCTCGACCGGCTCGGCGCCGAGGTTGGTGACGACGAGGACGCGCTCGCGGTCCGGTCCGCCGTTGGTCAGCGCGAGAACGTCCTCGCCGTAGCCCTCGACCCACGTCAGCGACCCGGTGCCGAGGTGGAGGCGTCGACGCTCCGCGAGCAGCGACCGGTAGAGCTCGAGGGTGGAGCCGGGCACGCCGGTCTGCCGGTCGACCGCGTAGTCGGCGTACACCGCCGGCTGCGGCAGCCACGTCGCGTCGGTCTGGCCGAAGCCGAGGCTGGGCGCGTCGGCGACCCACGGCATCGGGACCCGGCAGCCGTCGCGGCCGGTCTCGGCGCCCGCGGTGCGCGCGAACGTCGGGTCCTGGCGGAACTCGGCCGGCATGTCCGTCGAGTCGGGCAGGCCGAGCTCCTCGCCCTGGTACAGGTAGGCACCGCCCGGCAGGGCCAGCATGAGCGCGGTCGCGGCCCGGGCGCGGCGCAGGCCCAGCTCGCGGTCCGGTTGCGGGTCGGCGGCGCTGATGCCGTTCATCCGCGGCGTGCCGGGCGCGAAACCGAGGCGCGAGGCGTGGCGCACGACGTCATGGTTCGACAGCACCCACGTCGACGGCGCGCCCACCGAGTCGGCCGCCCGCAGCGACGACGTGATGACCGAGCGCAGGTCGGCGGCGACCCACGCCGAGGTGAGGAAGTCGAAGTTGAACGCCTGGTGCATCTCGTCCGGGCGGACGTACGCGACGGCGCGCTCCTGCGGCTCGACCCAGGCCTCGGCGCACAGGATGCGGTCGGGGGTGCCGTAGGACTCGAGGACGCGGCGCCAGGAACGGTAGATCTCGTGAACGCCGTCCTGGTCCCACATCGGGCTGCGCTTCGTGTGGTCGATGCGGGGCTGGTCGTCCGGGCGCGCGGTTGCCACGGCGGCGTCGTCGTGCTCGGCGTGGCCGAGCATGACGGTGCGCTCCTCCTCGGTGTCGGGCAGGCCCTGCTCCTTGATCAGGCCGTGCGCGACGTCGACGCGGAAGCCGTCGACGCCCCGGTCGAGCCAGAAGCGCAGGATCGACTCGAACTCGGCACGCACCTCGGGGTGCTCCCAGTTGAAGTCGGGCTGCTTCGGGTCGAACAGGTGCAGGTACCACTGGCCCGGACGGCCGTTCTCCTCGGTGACCTGCGTCCACGCGGCGCCGCCGAAAACGGACTGCCAGTTGTTCGGGGGCAGCTCGCCGTGCTCGCCGCGGCCCTCGCGGAAGACGTAGCGCTCGCGCTCGGCCGAGCCGGGGCCCGCTGCGAGCGCGGCTGCGAACCACTCGTGCTCGTCCGAGGAGTGGTTCGGGACCATGTCCACGATGACCTTGAGGCCCAGCTCGTGGGCGCGCGCGATCATCGCGTCCGCGTCGGCGAGCGTGCCGAACAGCGGGTCGACGTCGCGGTAGTCGGCGACGTCGTAGCCGGCGTCGGCCTGGGGCGAGGTGTAGAACGGCGACAGCCAGACCGCGTCGACGCCGAGCGCGCTGAGGTGCTCGAGGCGCGCGGTGATGCCGGGCAGGTCGCCGACGCCGTCGCCGTCGCCGTCGCTCCACGAGCGGGGGTAGATCTGGTAGATCACGGCCTGACGCCACCACGCCCCGTCCGGGTGGTCGGCGGCGTGGACCGGGCTGTCCGCCTCGCGGACGCCCGTCACGGTGGCGGGCGTGAGGGTCTGGGCTGCTGATCGCGTCACGAGCCACCATCGTTCCTCATGCCCACGGAAACTCCAAGCAAGATCTGCAAGATCTTGCATGTCGACCTTGCGGGTGGCGTCGTCGAGCGCCGCGAGGGGGACCGTCGCGTGGCCCCGTCCCGGCAGCCTGCTGGACGAAGCGCGCGCGACGGGGTTCGGCGCGCGGACTTTCGCGCGCCGGGACCGTGCATCGCGCGACACGTGGTGTGACGCGCGCTCCGGGCCGGGATCGACGCCAGCTGCTGACGCGGCTCGTCCAGCCACCCAGTACGCCGGTCCGGCACTGCCGGCCCCAGGCCGCGGCCTGCTCACCGGCCGGGCACCGAGTCAGCACACCGCGGCCCGCTGGCCGGCCTCCCGCTCCACCGCGTGAGGCTGGACGTGGCTCGGGTCGGCCCGGTCAGTCAGGGCCGTCCATCTCGATGACCCCGGCGGCGGCCGCCTTCTTCACGGCGTCGGCCTCGGCCTGGGTCAGCGTGCCGCTCTGCACCGCCTGGGCGAGCCGGTCGTCGAAGGCCTTCTGGCGTGCGGCCTGCGCGGCCGCACGAACGGCGGCGATGGCGCCGCGCACCTTGGCGACGTCCATGCGCAGGCGCTTGGCGAGCGCCGTCGTGAAGGCATCGAGCCTCGCGTCGCGCTGGGCCGTCGACGGAGGCGAGGTCGGCGGTGTGGTGGGCGACGTGGTCGGCGGGGCGGTCGGCTGGGCCGCGGCGCGGGCGGCGCGGAGGTCGTCTCGGGCGCCCTTGATGGCGTCGCGCAACGTCGACTCGCTGACGCCGAGGCGCGCCGCGAGGTCGGCCACGCCGGCGCCGAGGTGCCCGACACCCAGACCGCGCCCGAGGTCTCCACCGCCCTTGCCGGGCCGGCCACCGGGACCCCAACCGTGCCCGTGGTTGCCGTTGCCGTTCCCGTGGTTGCCGTTGCCGGGGTTGCCGGTGGCGGTCGGGGCGGGGGTCGTCGCGGCCGCCGGGACGACCGCCACCGCGGTCCTCGAGGACGGGCTCGGCGAGTCGGCGCGGGCCACCGCGGAGACTCCCAGGGCGACGGCCAGCGCGGCGGCGCCTGCGGCAGCGACCCCCACCGACGTGCGGTTCAGCTCGACCATCTCGGCCTCCTTGCGGATGCAGGCGCCACGCCACCCGTGGCCACACGCACCAGCACAGCACGGCCCGCGTCGGGGCGTCAGGGGTTTCGCCTGTGACTCGGCTGTGACTTCCTGTGAGCCGGAGGGCGTCCCGGGACGCTCAGAACGTGCCGTCGGGTCCGGGGGTGTTGACGAGCGAGTAGGCCGCGCGCGTCAGGTAGTCGCGCAGCAGGTCGTCGTGCTCGGGCGCGAGGTCGAGCGTGTCGACGGCGTTCATCATGTGCAGCAGCCAGCGGTCACGCATGTCGGGGGTCACCGGAAAGGGCATGTGGCGCATCCGCAGCCTCGGGTGGCCGCGCTGTTGCGAGTACGTCGTCGGCCCACCCCAGTACTGCTCGAAGAACATCCGCAGGCGCTCCTCCGCGGGGCCGAGGTCCTGCTCCGGGTAGAGCGCGCGCAGCGGCTCGTCCCGGGCGACGCCCCGGTAGAACTCGCGGACGAGCTTGGCGAAGGTCTCGTGGCCGCCGAAGTCCTCGTAGTAGGTCACGCCGGTCAGTCTCTCAGGTGCGGTCCGGTGGCCTCAGAGCGGCTTGCCCCCGCCGTACGGCGGCATGACCGGTGACGGGCTCTTGATGCCGGCCCGGTCGAGGGCGCCCTTGACCTGCTCGCGGATCTCCCGCTGGATGGCGAACTGCTCGTTCGCGACGGTCTTGGCCAGGATCCTGATCGTGATGACACCGGCCGACATCGACTCGACGCCGACGACGTTCGGCTCCTCGAGCAGGACGTCCCGCCACCGGTCGTCGTCGTCCATGACCGACACGACGTCGCGGATCACCGAGGTCGCCTGCTCGACGTCCTGGTCGTAGGCGATCGGGACGTCGACCATCGCCGTGGACCACCCCTGGGTCTTGTTGCCGATGCGGATGATCTCGCCGTTGCGGATGTACCACGTCATGCCCTGCGCGTCGCGCAGCTGCGTGATGCGCAGCGACACGTTCTCGACGGTGCCGACGGCCTCACCGGTGTCGATGACGTCGCCGACGCCGTACTGGTCCTCGATGATCATGAAGACACCCGAGAGGAAGTCCTTGACGAGGCTCTGGGCGCCGAACGCGAGCGCGACGCCACCCACCCCGGCCGAGGTGAGGATCGGCGTCAGCGGGATGCCGACGAGCGAGAGCACGGTCAGGCCCGTCACGCCGAAGACGATGAAGGTCGTGATGCTCTTGAGCAGCGCACCCATCGTCTGGGTCCGCTGCACGTGGCGGGCGTTGGCGACACCCACCGCGCTCGGCGCCCGGCGGTTGCCCCCGAGGAGGCCGGCGAGGCGCTCGGCGCGTCTGGAGGCGGCCGTCGCGACGACGCGGTTGATGAGGCGGTGCACGGCCCACCGGACGAAGAGCCCGAGCACGATCGTCACGAGGATGAGCAACGGCGTGCCGACGAGCCAGTCGCCGAGCTGGGACCAGGTGACCTGCGGCATGGACAGCTCCAACGGTCCCTCCGTTCCGGGCAGGTGTGGTGGCGTGTCGGTCGGCGCGAGCGCCCTGACGAGGCGCGCGGTGGACGGTGTCGTGAGTTCGTCGGTCACAGAGTCTCGTTCGGTGCAGGGGACAGGGCCGGTGCTGTCTCTTATACACATCTGACGCTGCCGACGACGGA
>NZ_JBNDHY010000164.1:0-9155 GCF_056755315.1 Monashia sp. HAY1-2A | reverse complement strand
CCCCCCCCCCCCCCCCCCCCCCCCCCCCCCCCCCCCCCCCCCCCCCCCCCCCCCCCCCCCCCCCCCCCCAAACCACACCCCCCCCCCCCAGATTACTACGCGTCTCGTGGGCTCGGAGATGTGTATAAGAGACAGGCCACGAGCCGTCGCTGATCATCTTCTTGATCGCGTCGGTGATCTTCGTGCACAGCTGGGTGTCGCCCTTCTTCAGCCCGATGCCGTACTTCTCCTCGGAGAACGGCTTGCCGACGACCTTGAACTTGCCCTTGTACTGCTCCTGGGCGGCGTAGCCGGCCAGGATGGTGTCGTCGGTGGTCAGGGCGTCGATGGCGCCGGTCTGCAGCGCCGGCAGGCACTCGGAGTACGTGCCGAACTCCTGGAGCTGGACGCCCGGGTACTTGTCCTTGACCTTCTGGGCCGAGGTGGAGCCGGTCACCGAGCAGAGCTTCTTGCCGGTGAGGCTGTCCGGGCCGGTGATCGACGAGTCGTCGGAGCGGACGAGGAGGTCCTGGCCGGCAATGAAGTACGGTCCGGCGAAGGAGACCTTCTCCTTGCGGGCGTCGGTGATCGAGTACGTCGCGACGACGAAGTCGACCTGGCCCGTCTGGATGAGCGTCTCGCGCTGGGCGCTCGGCGCCTGCACCCAGGTGATCTTGTCCTCGGACGTGCCGAGCTCCTTGGCGACGTACTTGGCGACGTCGACGTCGAAGCCGCTGTACTCGTTGCCCTTCTTCAGGCCCATGCCGGGCTGGTCGAACTTGATGCCGATCTTGAGGCCGTTGTCGCCGCCTCCACCGCCTCCGCCGCTGCCGCTGGGCTGCCCCGAGCCGCAGGCGGCGAGCGTGACGGCCAGGGCCGTCGCCGCGAACGCCACGCCGATGCGTCGTGCCTTCATGTGGGTTCCTCCTGTGGTTGCTTCCTGGCACGCGGGGGTGCATGCCGCTCGCTGAGTCTGGTCTGGTGCGCCGGTGGCCCGACGCCCGGGGGCCACCGCAGCGGGTGGGGCGTCAGTGGGTGAGGATCTTGCCGAGGAAGTCCTTGGCGCGTTCGCTCTTGGGCCGGGTGAAGAACTCCTCCGGCGTGCCGACCTCGACGATCTGCCCGTCGGACATGAACACGACGCGGTCGGCGGCCTTGCGCGCGAAGCCCATCTCGTGCGTCACGACGATCATCGTCATGCCCTCCTTGGCCAGACCGACCATGACGTCGAGGACCTCGTTGACCATCTCGGGGTCGAGCGCCGAGGTGGGCTCGTCGAAGAGCATGACCTTGGGGCCCATGGCCAGGGACCGGGCGATCGCGACGCGCTGCTGCTGGCCGCCGGACAGCTGGGCCGGGTACTTGTCGGCCTGGGCCTCGACCCCGACGCGCTTGAGCAGGTCGGTGGCCTGCCGGTCGGCGTCGGCCTTCGACTTCTTGCGCACCTTGACCGGCCCGAGGGTGACGTTGTCGCGGATCGTCTTGTGCGCGAAGAGGTTGAAGGACTGGAAGACCATGCCGACGTCGGCCCGCAGCTGCGCGAGGGACTTGCCCTCCTCCGGCAGCGCCTTGCCGTCGATGGTGATCGTGCCCGACTCGAAGGTCTCGAGCCGGTTGATGGTGCGGCAGAGCGTCGACTTGCCCGAGCCCGACGGACCCAGGACGACGACGACCTCGCCCTTGCCGACGGTGAGGTTGATGTCCCTCAGCACGTGGAGGTCACCGAAGTGCTTGTTGACGCCCTCGATGACGACCATGGGCTCGCGGTGGTCCGAGACGCGTTCGGCGGTCGCCTCGGCAGCAGGTTTCACGTCGTCCATCCCCGCAACCTATCGGCTCGTGCCCCCGGGAGGTACCAACCGGGTCCCGGCCGTGCCCGAATCGTGAGTTCGGACGCGGCGAGGGCCCCGTCCGGGTGGACGGGGCCCCGGGCGCCCCCGGCCCCCGGCCCGGCTACCGCGCGTCGGATGCACGGGTCGGGCGTGGGCGTCGGTGCGTCGTCTGTCGTCTCGGTGGCGAGCCGGGAGCGGTCAGCTCGACTGCTCGGCAGCCGCGGTCGACTGGGCGGTCGGCTGCGCCGTGTCCGACGTGCGGGCCGGTGCCGCTTCAGTGGTCTTGACCGCCTCGGTCGTCTTGACCGGGTCGCTCACGGCCGCCGCGCTGGTGGCCAGCTGCCGGACCGCCGTGGCGACCGCCGTCGCCGTCGCCGTGGCTGTCGCGACGGCCGTCTGCGTCGGCGTCGGCTCGACCGCGGGGGCCGCTGGCGCGTTCGTCGTCGTGACGGGCGGCGGGTCGGACGCCGGCGGTTCGGAGGTCGTGCTCGGCGGGTCGCTCGGCGGCTGGGTGGTCGTCGGAGCGGTCGTCGACGGAGCGGTCGTCGTCGGTGTCGTCGTGGTCGGGGCCGCAGTCGTCGTGGTCGTCGTGGTCGACGTCGGCGCCGTGCTCGTCGTCGGCGACGGCTGCGTCGTCGTCGGTGTCGGGGTACCCGTGCCGGTCGTCGGCTTCGGCGCGCTCGTCGTCGGCTTCGGCGCCGGGTTGGTCGCCTTCGGCGTGCTCGTGCCGGGCAGCGGCGCCGGGTCGACGTCCTCGAACGGCACGTCACCGTCGGGGACCGTCTGGGGTGCCGACGCGACGACCGTGCCACCGCCCGGGAAGTAGTTCGGCACCGTGCCGTAGGACGCCGGGCCCGACGTCGAGGCCGGGAAGCCCAGGTAGGGTGCCGGGTCGACGTAGTGGTCGTTGATGATGACGTCGAAGTGCAGGTGGCAACCGGTGGACCAGCCGGTGGTGCCGACCAGACCGATGACCTGGCCCTGCCGGACGGTCTGACCCTCCTTGACGAGGAACTTCGACTGGTGGCCGTAGGCCGTCTTGAGCGTCGGTGTGTGCTGGATGATCGTGCGCAGACCCCAGGAGCTGGAGATCCGGGCGTAGACGACCTTGCCGGCTGCGGCGGCCCGGATCGGTGTACCGCAGGCCGCCGACAGGTCGATGCCGGTGTGGAACATGGGCCGGTGCAGCAGCGGGTGGATGCGCGGGCCGAAGCCGGACACCTCGACCCCGGGCACCGGGTGGATGAAGCCGGGCAGCCCAGGCGCCACGGGAGCGACCACGGCCATCGCCGCGAGCGGCGTCAGCCCGATCTCGGGGAACACGACGCCGCCCCCGACCGCGTTCGACACGGCCATGCCGGCCGATCCGGACCCACCGATCGCCGCGGCGGCGATGGCCGCGACGGTCCCGTCGGCGTCGGTGAGCGCGTCACGGGCGCTCTCGACACCGTCGACCGCCGTGTCGACCGCGGCTCGGTCACCGGCGGCGAGCACCACGGCCGCCCGGGCAGCGGTGTCCGGCGCGCTGGCGCTGAGGAACGGAAGGAGCGCGAACACCACCGTGGACGCAGCGAACGGCACCAGTCGCCCGCTCATGCGCACGGTGAGGACGCGAGGTCCACTGCGTTGTGTTTCGTCCTGCACCTTGAGGCCACCCCCCTGGAGGCTGAGTTCGTCCGGCGGGCCCTGCGGCCACGCCTCGACCGTATCCACGTGCTACGCCCCCCGCAGTCTGTGGTCCCGGCCGTGTCCACCATAGGTGGGGCGAGTGGACCGCGGGCGGACTTGGCGCAACTCCGTCCCGGAGGTGTGACCACAGGGGCCCGTGGGGCTCGTGTCGCACACCGCCGCTGCGCACCGGCCGGGCCCGCGGCCTCCGTTGGGCCTACGGTGGGCTCATCCGGTGCCACCGACCGACGAGGAGCCCATCGATGGCCGAGGTCGTCCTGTTCCACCACGTCCTGGGACTGACGGAGGGAGTGCGCGCCCTCGCGGAGTCTCTCCGCGGCGGCGGGCGGCACACCGTCCACACGCCCGACCTCTTCGAGGGCGTCGTCGCCCCGAGCATCGACGACGGGTTCGCCCTCACCCAGGAGCTCGGCGACGACGAGATCGCCGAGCGGGTCGCCGCGGCGCTGGCGAGACTTCCCGAGGACCTCGTCTACGCCGGCATCTCCTTCGGCGTCGGTCCGGCCCAGCGGCTCGCCCAGACCCGCGCCGGCGCCCGCGGCGCCCTCCTCTACGAGGCCTGCTTCCCGGTGACCGGGGAATGGGCCTTCGGTCCGTGGCCCGAGGGTGTCCCGGTCCAGGTGCACGGCATGGACAGGGACCCGTTCTTCGGGCTCGAGGGCGACGTCGACGCAGCGCGCGAGCTGGTACGGCTCGCCGGTCCCGACACCGCCGAGCTGTTCGTCTACGAGGGCGACCGGCATCTGTTCACCGACGCGTCGCTGGCCTCCTACGACGCCGGGGCAACGGCCCAGGTCGTCGAGCGCTCGCTGGCGCTCCTCGACCGCATCGGCTGACGTCACGCCGAGCCACTCCACGTCCTGCCGTGCTCGCGTGAACCGACGGTCGCCGGTGCGTCGTCCTCGTCTGGGGAACACCTCCCCACGACCCAGGCAGGAGTGTGACATGCACCGAATCTCCCGTACCGCCTCCTTCGTCGCCGGCCTCGTCCTCGGGGTGAGCGGGCTGGCCGCGACCTCCAGCGCCACCGCCGACACCTCCGGCGTCCCCCGGAGCGACATCCTCCGCGCGCCGGTCCAGGGCAGCATCCTGTCCGACCCGCCCCTGTTCGGCCTGACCCGTGGGGGCGCGCCCTGGGTCATCTCCGAGGGAAGCGCCCGGCTGCGTGCGAACGGCGACCTCCACGTCGAGGTCGAGGGCCTCATCATCCCGACGACGGGGGTCAACCCGGTGCCACGGCTGTCGGCCACCGTGGCGTGCAACGGCAGCGCGTTGCCGCCGACGGCGACCGTGCCCTTCTCGGCCACCGGGGACGCGGTCATCGACGCCCACGTCAGCCTGCCCGCGCGCTGCCTCGCCCCAGCCGTCCTGCTCAACCCGAACGGCAACCCGTCGGTCTACATCGCCGCCACCGGCCGCTGACCACCGGCGCGCGGACGGCCACGTTCTGGCCAGCCCCGTGGTCGTCCGCGCGGAGTCCTGCACTCGCCGACGTGGGGCAGCAGGGGCTTGAACCCTGGACCGACGGATTATGAGTCCGCTGCTCTGACCGGCTGAGCTACTGCCCCGGGACCCGGCGGGCTCGGGGGAGCGCCGGGGTCGGGTCGGAGTCTAGCGAGCCGGCCGCGCCCACCCGGCCCCTGGTGCGCGTGCGCGGTGCGCGCGCGGGCCGCCACCGGTGACCCTCTAGGCTCGCTCGCGGGACGGCGTCCGGCCTCCCGTCGGGCGTCGATGGCGTCCGGCCCGCGAGCACCGAGGGACGAGAGCGCATGAGTGAGGGCATCCGCGTGGCGGCGGTCGAGGACGTCGAGCCGGGTGAGGCTCTTCTCCTGGGGACCGACCTCACCGGCACGGACGAGCCCATCTCGCTGTTCCGCGACGACGACGGGACGTACTACGCCCTCGACGACACGTGCTCGCACGAGGACGCCTCGCTCGCCGAGGGCTGGGTCGAGGCGGGGGAGGTGGAGTGCCCCCTGCACGCCACGCGCTTCTGCCTCGCGGACGGGCGTCCGATGTGCCTGCCGGCGACGCGGCCGGTCGCCACGCACCGGATCGAGGTGCGCGACGGGGACGTCATCCTCTTTCCCGGGGTGCCGGCCGGCTCCTGAGCGGTGCAGGTGCCCGAATCGTCCGATTCGTGGAAGTGCTGGTGCCGGTGGGTCTGCTGGGGCACAATGGGCGAGTCCCCCTGGCAGGGGCGTTGAGCATCACCACATCAGACATATCGGACACTGAGCACGAGCGCACGACGGTTCCGGCTCCCGGTGGCAGGCGTTGGGGAAGACGTCCCTGCAACTGGAGGAGGTTCGGATGTCTGTCGTCATGCCGCGAACGGTCACGCGCGGTGTCGTGTTCATCCACGGTGCGCCCGCTCCGCTGTGCCCGCACATCCAGTGGGCCATCGAGGCAGTGCTCGACCACCGCGTCGCCCTGGACTGGATCGCCCAGCCCGCCGCGCCGCGGATGGTCCGCACCGAGCTGTCATGGACCGCGGCTCCCGGAACCGGCGCTGCGCTCGCCAGCGCCCTGCGGGGATGGGACGGCCTCCGGTACGAGGTCACCGAGGAGCCGTCGGCGGGCTGCGACGGCGCCCGCTGGTCGTACACACCCCGACTCGGGATCCACCACGCGATGACCTCGGTCTCCGGGGACGCGGTCGTCCAGGAGGACCGGCTCCGTGAGGCGGTCCTGCGTACGCGTGGTGACGCCGAGGCCCTCCAGGACGAGATCGACCTGCTCCTCGGTGTGCCGTGGGACGAGGAGCTGGAGCCGTTCCGCTACGCCGGGGACGGGGCGCCCGTGCGTTGGCTGCACAAGGTCGGCTGACGCCGAGACTGCGCCGAGTGCCTCTCGCAGGCCGCGGCCTCCAGCGCGGCGACGGCGGGACGGCGAGGGCCCGGGAGGTTCGTGCTCCCGGGCCCTCGTCGCGCCCTCGTCGCGACCTCGTCGCGCACGCTCGTGGGCTGCCGTGGCCCGGCCGCAGGCCTGAAAGCACTGTCGCGCCGAGGCGCCGGCCCGGCGCCATCGTCGGGCGCCGCACGTCTAATCCTGACGTGCACGCGTGAGTCGTGCGACGATTCACACAACAACCGCAACACCACGAACACGAGGAGAGGACCGGACATGGCCACGGGTCTGCCCACCGACGCGAAGCACCACGGGTGCCTCGTCGAGGTGGCCGACCCGTTCACGGGTGGGCGTCGCCACGGCAGCCCACAGGCCGACCACGAGCATCCCCATAGCGTCCTCGCCGACGTGCCACGAGCCTGACCGCTCCCGCGCCACGAGCCGCCACCGGATGTTCCGGTAGGCGGCTCTTTGCCTGTGTCCCAGCACGACCGGCACGAGACGGAAGGAGAGGCCCCGCCATGACCCAGGTCGAGGTGTGGAACGCCGACGAGACGCTGTTGCACCGCGTCACCGTGCGGCACGCGATCGCGATGATCTGGCGCGGTGTCGCGACGCCGGTCACCGAGCACGACACGGACCGCTTCGGCCCGTACCGGGTGCCCCTCGTCGTGCGGCTCGTCCGCTACGTCGAGCAGAAGTGGCTCTACTCGCGGACCCGGGCCACGTACTCCCGCGACGGCGTGCTGCTGCGCGACCGCGGCCGGTGCGCGTACTGCGGACGGTTCACGGCCACGACGATGGACCACGTCCAGCCTCGCTCCCGCGGTGGTGCGACGTCATGGGCCAACGCCGTGGCCGCCTGTGAGCCGTGCAACGCCCGCAAGGGTGACCGGACGCCCGACGAGGCCGGGATGCCGCTGCGCTGGCAGCCGTACGTGCCGACGCGCGTCCAGCTGCACTTCGCGCGCGAGACCGTCATGGAGGGCGCCCTCACCGCGGCTCCCCGCCATGGCGACGCCCCGGACGCCGGCGCCGCCGCTCGCACCACCGCCCCGCACACGAGAGGACGACGATGACCCCGTTCCCTGTCGCGCTCCCGGGCGCGCGGGCCTCCACGCTCATGTGGGCCGACCCCGCCGAGGTCGAGCTCGCGGCGCTCGAGCAGCTTCGCACGATCAGTCGGCCCAGGCCTGCGGCCCGGACACGCTCGTCGAGGTCGTCGCCCGCCTGACGACGCTGCTCTGCGTCAAGGGCTGACCCGGCCGGGTCGAGGGTTGAGCCCCGGCCACCGGCCGTGACGTCGGAAGGCCCCTCGTCCGTGGCTGACCACGGGCGAGGGGCCTTCTTGTGCAAGCGGTTCCGCTCAGATGCTGCGGATCGCGAGGGCGACGTTGTGGCCGCCGAACCCGAACGAGTTGTTCAGGGCCGCGATGTCGCCGTCGGGAAGCTGCTGGGCCTCGCCGGTGACGACGTTGAGCGGGATCTCCGGGTCCTGGTCGTCGAGGTTGATCGTCGGCGGCACGAGCCGGTGGTGGACCGACTGGATCGTGATGACGGCCTCGAGGGCGCCGGCGGCGCCGAGCAGGTGTCCGGTCATCGACTTCGTCGCCGTCACCGACAGGTTCTCGGTGTGGTCGCCGAACGCGCGCTTGATGGCGTTGTACTCGGCGACGTCGCCGACGGGTGTCGACGTCGCGTGCGCGTTGATGTGGATGATGTCGGACAGCGCCAGGTCGGCGCGCTCGACGGCGTAGCGCATCGCGCGCGCGGCGCCGGACCCGTTGGGCTCGGGAGCGGTGATGTGGTGCGCGTCGGCCGACATGCCGACGCTGGCCAGCTCGGCGTAGATCCTCGCGCCACGGGCCTTGGCGTGCTCCTCGGACTCGAGGACGATGACGGCCGCACCCTCACCGAGCACGAAGCCGTCGCGGCCGGTGTCGTAGGGGCGCGAGGCCTTCTCCGGCTCGTCGTTGCGGGTCGAGAGGGCCTGCATGGCGGCGAAGCCCGCGATGGGCAGCGCGTGGACCGCGGCCTCGGTGCCACCGGCCACGACGACGTCGGCGCGACCCGTGCGGATCATGTCGATGGCGTAGCCCATGCTCTCGGCGCCGGAGGCGCAGGCGCTCACGGTCGTGTGTGCACCGGCGCGCGCGCCGAGGTCGAGCGAGACGGCGGCCGCGGGCCCGTTGGGCATGAGCATCGGGACGGCGAGCGGGTAGACCCGACGGGGGCCCTTCTCGCGCAGGTTGTCCCACTGGTCGAGCAGCGTCCAGACGCCACCGATGCCGGAGCCGACGGCGGCACCGAGCCGCTCGGGGTCGACCTCGGGCTTGCCCGCATCGGCCCACGCCTCGCGCGCGGCGATGAGGGCGTACTGGCTCGACGGGTCGAGGCGCCGGGTCTCGACCTTGGCCAGGACCTCCTCGGGCTTCGTGGCGATCGTCGCGGCGAAGGTGACCGGGAGCTCGTACTTGGCGACCCAGTCGAAGTCCATCGGGCGGGCGCCGGAACGCCCCGCGAGGAGGGCCTCCCAGGTCTCGGTGGCCGTGCCACCGAGTGGCGTCGTGGCGCCGAGACCGGTGACCACGACGCGTCGGTCGCGATTGGAGGTCATGTGACGTGCTCCTGTCGAGTCGGGGTGTTGCGGTTGGTACGGGGACCCGGGTTCGGGTCGGACGTGGTGCTGGGGTGCAGCGGGGATGCGGTGCGGATGTGGCGGCCGGCCGTGGGGGGGGGGGGGGGGGGGGGGGGGGGGGGGGGGGGGGGGGGGGGGGGGGGGGGGGGGGGGGGGGGGGGGGGGGG
>NZ_JBNDHY010000163.1:0-9235 GCF_056755315.1 Monashia sp. HAY1-2A | reverse complement strand
CGTCGTAGAGGCCGCGCACGACGTGCGTCGCGTAGCCGGGCAGGTCGCCGTCGGCGTTGATGTGCACGATCTTGGCCAGCTCGTCGTTGTCGATGACCGGGAACTCGAGGACGAGCTGGCGGGCGTGCGCCGGCGAGGCCGACAGGGCGTTGCCCTCGGGACCCATGAACGTGCCGAGCGAGGTGACGAGCTCCTCGCGGATGGCATCGAGCGGCGGGTTGGTCACCTGGGCGAACAGCTGGGTGAAGTAGTCGAAGAGCAGCCGTGGCCGCGAGGACAGGACCGCGATCGGGGTGTCGGTGCCCATCGAGCCGAGCGCCTCGGCACCGGTGCGCGCCATGGGCGCGAGCAGCAGGCGCAGCTCCTCGGCCGTGTAGCCGAAGGTCTGCTGCCGCCGGGCCACCGACGCCGCCGTGTGCACGATGTGCTCGCGCTCGGGCAGGTCCTCCAGGCGGATGAGGCCGGCGTGCAGCCACTCGGCGTACGGCTTCGCGGCGGCCAGCTGGGACTTGATCTCGTCGTCGCCGACGATGCGTCCGTGCTCGGTGTCGACGAGGAACATCTTGCCCGGCTGGAGGCGTCCGCGCTGGACGACGTGGGCCGGGTCGAGGTCGAGGACGCCGGTCTCCGAGGCGAGGACGACGAGACCGTCGTCGGTGACGGCGTAGCGCCCCGGGCGCAGGCCGTTGCGGTCGAGCACCGCACCGACGAGCGTCCCGTCGGTGAAGCACACGTTCGCCGGTCCGTCCCACGGCTCCATGAAGCTCGAGTGGAACTCGTAGAAGGCCCGGCGCGCCGGGTCCATCGTCTCGTGGTTCTCCCAGGCCTCCGGGATCATCATGAGGACGGCGTGCGGCAGGGAGCGGCCGCCGAGGTGGAGCAGCTCGAGGACCTCGTCGAAGCTCGCGGAGTCCGACGCGTCGGGCGTGCAGATCGGGAAGAGCCGCTCGAGGTCGCCGGGGATGATGTCGCTCGTCAGGAGGCTCTCGCGGGCGCGCATCCAGTTGCGGTTGCCCTTGACGGTGTTGATCTCACCGTTGTGCGCGATGAGCCGGTACGGGTGCGCGAGCGGCCACGACGGGAACGTGTTCGTCGAGAACCGCGAGTGCACGAGCGCGAGCTCGGTGGCGAAGCGCGGGTCGGACAGGTCCGGGAAGAACGGCTCGAGCTGGCCGGTCGTCAGCATGCCCTTGTAGACGATGGTCCGGGCCGACAGCGACGCGAAGTAGACGTCGACCTCACGCTCGGCACGCTTGCGCAGGCAGAACGCGAGCCGGTCCAGGCCCAGCGCGACCTGGCGGCCCATGGAGCTGCTGACGAACAGCTGCTCGAAGTGCGGCATGCAGTCGCGGGCGACCTGGCCGACGAGGTCGGCCTCGACGGGGACGTCGCGCCAGCCGAGCACCTTGAGGTTCTCCTGCGCCGCGATCCCCTCGATGCGTGCCTTGGCGGCCGCCCGCTCGTCGGGGTCGCGCGGCAGGAACGCGATGCCGGCGGCATAGGCACCCGCGTTGGGCAGCGTGAACGGCAGCACGGCGCGGAAGAAGGCGTCGGGGACCTGCGTCAGGACGCCGGCGCCGTCGCCGACGAGCGGGTCGGCGCCCGTGGCGCCGCGGTGGTCCAGGTTGCGCAGCGCCGTCAGCGCGTGCTCGACGATGTCGTGCCCGGCGCTCCCGCGCATCGTCGCGATGAGGGCGACGCCACAGGCGTCGTGCTCGAACTCGCGGCGGTAGAGACCGGAGTCCTCAGGCTGGGCGCTGAAGAGGTTCCGGGTACGGGTGTGCGGCGACATGTTCACCGTCCTTCTCGAGTACCAAGGAGCGGCGTGGGAGGGCCGCAACGCATGACGAAAGCGTGTGGACGGCGCTGGCCACAGGCTGTGTGGGGAGAGGCTATCGGAGCCGCCCGCCGTCCTACCTGTTGATACACGAGATTTCGGATGGTGAGACGCCGTGCGTGGACGGCGCGTGCTCGGGGGACGGACCGGGCGTCAGCCGCCCGACGCGCGCTCCTTCGGGGCCGACCCGCCGGTGGCGTGGTTTGCCCGGTCGCGGGAGGCCGCTGCCGCAGGATCTTCGGACGCGGCGTCGCCGACCTCCGCCGGTGTGACGTCCACGTCACCGGTGGCACCGGAGGCGCCGCTCGCGTCGTCCGCGTCGTCCCGGCGCGGCGTCCCGGGCTCGGCCATGCCGCGAAGCCGGAACCACAGCGTGAGGCCGAGGAGGAACACGAGGATCGAGACCCAGGTGTTGACCCGTTGGCCGAGGATGTGGTTGGCCTCGTCGGTGCGCATGTTCTCGATGACGATGCGGCCCACGGGGTAGCCCATGACGTAGGCGGCGAACGTCTGCCCGGCCCGCAGGCTGCGCCGGCGACCCAGCCAGAGCAGGAAGGCCGCGAGGACGAGGCACCAGATGGCCTCGTAGAGGAACGTCGGGTGGAAGAAGCCCTTGACGACCGGCTGCCCCGCGGAGTCGAGCACCGCGTGCCCCGCGCTCGTGTCCCAGTCGTAGATCTTCAGCTTCCACGGCACGTCCGTGGGCGCGCCGTAGATCTCGTTGTTGAACCAGTTGCCGAACCGGCCCATGGCCTGGGCGATCGCGAGCCCGGGTGCCGCGGCGTCCACGAAGTGGCGGAAGCTGACGTCGTGGTGCCGGGCGCCGATCCACGCGCCGAGCGCGCCGAGGGCGACGGCACCCCAGATGCCCAGGCCGCCCTCGTAGATCGCGAAGGCCTTCCACGGGTGGCCGCCGGGTCCGAAGTAGGGCTGCGGCGTCGTGATGAGGTGGTAGATGCGGCCGCCGACGATGCCGAAGGGCACGGCCCACGCGGAGACGTCGATGGCCACGCCCCGCCTGTACCCGAGGGCCGTGAGGCGCCGGGAGGTCAGCCACACGGCCACGACGATGCCCGCGAGGATGCACATGGCGTAGCCGCGGATCGGCACCGGCCCGAGGTGCCACACCCCCACGGTGGGCGAGGGGATGTAGGCGGGCAGGGAGGCGAGCATGCTCATCGCCGACCCGCCCGGACGCCGTCGGCGAGCTCGCGCGCCAGGGCACCGAGGGCCTCGAGGCCCGCCTCCGGCGAGGTGGCCTCGGTCAGGCAGCGCACGAGCGCCGAGCCGACGATGACGCCGTCGGCGAAGCGTCCGACCTCCGCGGCCTGCTCCCCCGTGGACACGCCGAGACCGACGCAGACCGGCAGGTCGGTGTGCTCGCGGGTCCGCGAGACGAGCGCGTCGGCCTGCGCGCCGACCGAGGACCGGGCACCGGTGACGCCCATGACCGCGGTGGCGTAGACGAACCCCCTGCACGCGGACGTGACGTACGCGAGGCGCTCGGGCGTCGAGCTGGGCGCGACGAGGAAGACCTTGTCGAGGTCCAGGGCATCGGCCGCCGCGAGCCACTCGGACGCCTCGTCCGGGATGAGGTCGGGCGTGATGAGGCCCGCCCCACCGGCGGCAGAGAGGTCGGCGGCGAACCGGTCGACGCCGTAGTGCAGTACCGGGTTCCAGTAGGTCATGACGAGGGCCTGCGCCCCGGCGTCGCTGACCCCGCGGACCGCGGTGAAGACGTCCTTGAGGCGGACGCCGGCCGCGAGGGCCCGGACGGCGGCATCCTGGATGACCGGCCCGTCCATGACCGGATCGCTGTAGGGCACGCCCACCTCGACGACGTCGACGCCGTTCTCGACGAGGACACGCATCGCCTCGACCGAGCCCTCGACGGACGGGAACCCCACGGGGAGGTACCCGACGAGGGCGGCCCGGCCCTCGTCGCGGCAGGCCTGCAGGACGGGTCCGACGCTCACAGCTGCTCCCCCATGCCCTTGGCTCCGTCGTCGTACGTGGCGGCGACGTCGGCGGCGGCGTCGGTGATGACGGTCTGTCCCTCGTCGCCGATGAGGCCGAACCACGCCGCCGCCGTGTGGACGTCCTTGTCGCCCCGGCCGGACAGGTTGACGAGGACGACGGCGTCGGGGCCGAGCTCACGGCCGAGCTGCATCGCACCCGCGAGGGCGTGCGAGCTCTCGATGGCCGGCAGGATGCCCTCGGTCTGCGCGAGCAGCCGGAAGGCCTCCATGGCCTCGTCATCGGTGATCGGTCGGTACTCGGCGCGGCCGGAGCGCAGCAGGTGCGCGTGCTCGGGGCCGACGCTCGGGTAGTCGAGGCCCGCCGAGACGCTGTGCGACTCGATGGTCTGGCCGTCGTCGTCCTGCAGCACGTAGGTGAAGGCGCCGTGCAGGACGCCGGGCGTGCCGGCCGAGAACCGCGCCGCGTGCTTGCCCGACGCGATGCCGGAGCCGCCGGCCTCGAGGCCGACGAGACGGACGGACGCGTCGTCGATGAACCGGTGGAAGATGCCCATGGCGTTCGAGCCGCCGCCGACGCACGCGCACACGACGTCGGGCAGGCGCCCGACGAGGTCGAGGACCTGTTGGCGGGCCTCGACGCCGATGATGCGGTGGAAGTCGCGGACCATCTCGGGGAAGGGGTGCGGACCGGTGACCGTGCCGAGGACGTAGTGCGTCGTCTCGACGTTGGTCACCCAGTCGCGGAAGGCCTCGTTGACGGCGTCCTTGAGCGTCTTGCTGCCGTGGTCGACGGGCACGACGGTGGCCCCGAGCAGCTGCATCCGGGCGACGTTGAGCGCCTGGCGTTCGGTGTCCTTGCGGCCCATGTACACGACGCACTCCAGGCCGAGCAGGGCCGCCGCCGTGGCCGTTGCGACACCGTGCTGGCCGGCGCCGGTCTCGGCGATGACACGCGTCTTGCCCATGCGCCTGGTCAGCAGCGCCTGGCCGAGCACGTTGTTGATCTTGTGCGAACCGGTGTGGTTGAGATCCTCGCGCTTGAGGATGACCCGGGCGCCACCGCAGTGCTCGGCGAACCGCGGCACCTCGGTGACGATGCTCGGTCGACCCGTGTAGGTGCGGTGCAGCCGCTCGAGCTCACCGACGAACTCGGGGTCGACGACGGCCTTGCGCCACACCTCCTCGAGCTGCTCCAGCGCCGGGATCAGCGCCTCGGGGACGTATCGCCCGCCGAACTCGCCGAAGCGGCCGTGCGGTGCGCCCGGCTGGGGCGCGGGTGCTGGTGCGGGTGCTGCGGTCATGCCCTCTCCCTGACGCCGGCGCGGGCGGCGGGCGCGCCGGCGGTGCGCGCGGCCGCGGCCGCGTCCATGAACGAACGGACGGCGGCCGCGGGGTCGCCGTCCTTGACGAGCGCCTCGCCGACGAGCACGGCGTCGGCTCCGGCGCGGACGTAGGCCGCGACGTCCGCGGGGCCCGCGACGCCGGACTCGGCGACGGCGAGCACCCCGGTCGGGATGCGCGGCAGGAGGTCGGTCACCGTGCGTCGGTCGACCTCGAGCGTCTTGAGGTTGCGGGCGTTGACGCCGACGAGGACCGCGTCGGCGGCGAGCGCGCGCTCGAGTTCGTCGGCGTCGTGCACCTCGACGAGGCAGGTCATGCCGAGCTCGGTGGCCTGGTCGCCGAGGTCGCGCAGCTGCGCGTCGTCGAGGGCCGCCACGATGAGCAGGACGAGGTCCGCGCCGTGGGCGCGGGCCTCGGTCACCTGGTAGGCGTCGACCATGAAGTCCTTGCGCAGCAAGGGGGTCCGCACGGCCAGGCGGACGTCGTCGAGGTCGGCGAGGGTGCCGCCGAAGCGACGCTCCTCGGTGAGGACGCTGATGGCTGCCGCCCCGCCGGCGGCGTAGGCCGAGGCGAGACGCCCCGGCTCGGGGATCTGCGCGAGCGCGCCCTTGCTCGGGCTCGACCGCTTGACCTCGGCGATGACCGCGACGCCACGGGCGGAACGGAGGCCGGGCAGCGGGTCGAGGGCCGGCGCGACGTCGGCCACCCGGCGCTCGAGCTCGGCGAGGGGCGTCGCGGCACGGCGTCGCCCGAGATCCTCGCGGACGCCGCTGATGATCCCGTCGAGAACCGTCGCCACGGTGCTCAGCTCTGGCCGCGGGTCTTGCTGCCGACCTCGTCGGGCGCGTCGACGAACGTGCCGGCCTGCGCGTGGTGCGACGAGGCGCCGTAGCCGGCCATGGACAGGACCTTGCCGGCGACCGCGCCGAGCACGATGACGACCCCACCGACGACGCTGACCGGCACGTTCGACACGACGATGCCGACCGACGTGATGGCCGAGCCGAGCAGGATGATGCCGACCGCCGTCCACGCGGCGACGCTGTGTCCGTGGTCCTCGTGCTGCTCTTCCATGGCGTCCTCTCTCGTCGCGTCGGCCGGGGTCCGGTGGGCCGACCCCGACATTCTGTCAGGTCCTCCGGCGGGTCCTCGGTCAGGTCTCGTCGGGACGGTCGCGCAGCGTGGGGTCGCCGCCGTCCGTGAGCTCGTCCCAGGCCGTGCGCACCTCGCCCCGGGGCCCGCTGTCGGGGCGTCGGCCACGCTCGTAGCGACCCGAGAGGCCCGCCCAGGCGCGGCTCGAGACCGCGGTGGCGGCGCACCCCACGACGAGGGCCACCGCGACGACGAGCGCGACCCAGGCCCACGGCGTCGTCGACCCGGTGGCGTCGGGCGCCGTCGTACGTGCCAGCTCGCGGGCGACCGCCCCGGCCACGGCATCGACCGGGCGGAGTGCGACGAGCACGGTGAAGAGCGCTGCGCCGAGCGAGGCCAGGACCATGGCGACCGATGCGACGGCCCGGATGAGGCGGCCACCGGTCATGAGGCCGAGGAGCGCGACGGCGCACACGACGGCGAGGCCCGGGATGCCGGGCGCGGCCTGGGCGCCGGTGACCTCGGTGACGCCGTGGGCCAGGACGTCGCGGGCCTCGCCGCGGGCCCAGGGCAGGGTGGAGAGGCCGGCCAGGGCCCCTGCCGGCCCGAGGACGGCGAGCGCGGCGAGCCGCTTCGACAGCGTCATGGGTGCCCTGCCGCGTCGGCCGGACGCGCGTCGGGTCGGTGGTCGGGGTGCCGGTCGGGGGCGTCGTCGCCGACACGTCGCAGACCCGCCGCCGCGGCGACGGCACGCAGGGCGGCCGCCGCCTTGTTCACCGTCTCCTCGTACTCGAGGTGGGGAACCGAGTCCGCGACGATCCCCGCGCCGGCCTGCACGTGCGCGCGGCCGTCCTTGATGAGGGCGGTCCGGATGGCGATGGCCATGTCGAGGTCGCCGGCGAAGTCGAGGTAGCCGACGACCCCGCCGTAGAGGCCGCGGCGCAGGCCCTCGTAGCCGTCGATGAGGGCCATGGCCCGCGGCTTCGGCGCCCCGCTGAGCGTCCCGGCCGGGAACGTCGCGACGAGGGCGTCGTAGGCGCTCTGGTCCTCGCGCAGGTCGCCGACGACGGTGGACTCGATGTGCATGATGTGGCTGTAGCGGCGGATCGACATGAAGTCGACGGTGTCGACCGTGCCGGCCCGGCAGATGCGTTGGAGGTCGTTTCGGGCGAGGTCGACGAGCATGAGGTGCTCGGCCCGCTCCTTGGCATCCGCCAGCAGCTCCTCGGCCAGGTGGGCGTCGTGGTCCGGCCCCTTGCCACGGGGGCGCGACCCCGCGATGGGGTGCGTGATCGCCTGGCGGCCGGTGACCTTGATGAGGGCCTCGGGGCTGGACCCGACGACGTCGTAGACCGACCCGTCCGGGTGGGGCAGGCGCAGCAGGTACATGTAGGGGCTCGGGTTGCTGACGCGCAGCGCCCGGTACACGTCGAGGGCGTCGGCCGGGCACGGCACGCTGAACCGCTGCGACACGACGATCTGGAAGGCCTCACCGGCCCGGATCGCCTCCTTGGCCTCCTCGACCATCGCCTCGAACTGCGGCTGGGTGTGGCTGCTCGAGCGGACGAGGTCGACGGGGTCGATCGTCGAGACGGTGCTCGGCGCGGGCTGCGCGAGCAGCTCGGCCATCCGGTCGAGCCGGGCGACCGCGTCGGCCCAGGCCTCCTCGATCCGCTCGTCGGTGGCGTTGTGGTTGACCGCGTTGGCCACGAGCAGCAGGGAGCCGTCGCTGTGGTCGAAGACGGCGAGGTCGGTGGCGAGCATCATGGCGAGCTCGGGCAGGTCGAGCTCGTCGCGGCCGCCGTCCGGCACGGCCTCCCACCGGCGCACGGCGTCGTAGGTGACGGCGCCGACGAGGCCTCCGGTCAGCGGGGGCAGCCCGGGGATGCGCGGCGTGGCCAGGGCCGCGACCGTGTCGCGGACGGCGGCGGTGGGGTCGCCCGACGTCGGCACGCCGACGGGCGGCTGGCCGATCCAGTGCGCCTGTCCCCCGTGCTCGGTCAGCGTCGCGGCGCTCCGCGCGCCGACGATGGAGTAGCGCGACCAGACACCGCCGTGCTCGGCCGACTCGAGCAGGAAGGTGCCCGGGGCGTCGGCCGCGAGCTTGCGGTAGACGCCGACGGGGGTCTCGGCGTCGGCGAGGACCCGGCGCACGACGGGGATGACCCGGCGGTGCTCGAGGGCCAGCTCGGTGAAGACCGGCAGGCTCGGCCACGTGCGGCCCCACGCGAGGTCGGCGTGCGGGGCGGGCGCGAGCGGGGCGGTCGTGTCAGGCACCGGCCCATTCTGGCCCACGGCCTGCGGTCCTCGTCCCGCACCTCACCCAGCGGACGCCGTCCGGCAGGTCAGGCGTCACCGACGACGACGGGCAGCACCCGGGCGTCGAAGCACGTGCGGTCACCGGTGTGGCAGGCGGCGCCGACCTGGTCGACCGTGACGAGGAGCGCGTCGCCGTCGCAGTCGAGCCGCACGCCCTTGACCCACTGGACGTGGCCGCTCGTGTCGCCCTTGCGCCAGTACTCCCGACGGCTGCGCGACCAGAACGTGACCCGGCCCTCGGTCAGGGTGCGCCGCAGGGCCTCGTCGTCCATCCAGCCGACCATGAGCACGTCGCGGGTGTCGTGCTGCTGCACCACCGCCGCGACGAGACCGCGCTCGTCACGCTTGAGCAGCGCGGCGATCGTCGGGTCGAGCTGCGTCGGGTCAGGGGTCACGTCGGTGGTCGGGTCGGTGGTCGGGTCGGTCGCGTCCATCACCCCGACATTCTGGCTCCCCCGGCACCGAACGAGTCGTTCGGTCTCGAACGCGGTGGTGCACCGGCCAGTTCGGCACCCACCGTCGCCCTCGGCACCGAACGAGTCGTTCGGTCTCGAAAGCGGTGGTGCACCGGGCAGTTCGAGACTTACCGCCGCCCTCGGCACCGAACGAGTCGTTCGGTCTCGAAAGCGGTGGTGCACCGGGCAGTTCGAGACTTACCGCCGCCCTC
>NZ_JBNDHY010000162.1:0-9380 GCF_056755315.1 Monashia sp. HAY1-2A | reverse complement strand
ATCCACACCGTGACAGGTAGGTTCATCGCGCCGTACACGATCGCGAGCACGTAGACGTTGTCGAGCAGCCCGATCGTCTTGAAGATCATGAACAGCGGCAGGACGATCGCGGCGAGGGGCATGAACCGGGTCGAGATGAAGAACGAGAGCGAGCCCTCGACGTTCTTCACGCGGCGGATCGACAGCGCGTACGCGGCCGGGATCGCGAGTGACACCGAGATGATCGTCGAGATCACCGCGACAGTCAGCGAGTTCTGGAGGTAGCCGGTCATGCCACGGTCCATTGCGAGCTGGTAGCCCTCGGTGACGGGCTTGAAGATGAACGTCGGGTTGACCGACGACGCGAGCGACTCCGGCTTGAACCCGTTGAGGACCATCCAGAGGACGGGAAAGAAGAAGACCAGCACCAGGATCCACGTGACGAGGGTGGTGAGGGCCCTCCTGGCGGATCCGTTGGACCTGTTGCCGTTCATCGGCTTCCTCCTGCCATGAAGACCTTGAAGACGCTCTTGAGAGCGATGGTCGCGACGATGATGGTGAGGACGACGGTCACGACGCCGTATGCGGCTGCCTGCCCGACGTCGAGACCGATGAAGGCTCGCTCGTAGAGAAGGTAGGCAAGCGTCTTGGTGCCGCCGGTCCCCTTGGTGAGGATGGCGATCGGGTCGAAGACCTGCAGGATGATCACTGACCCGAGCAGTACGCCGATCTCGACGTACATCCGCAGGTGCGGCAGCGTGATCCACGTGAAGGTCCGCCACGTGCCGGCGCCGTCGACCTGGGCGGCCTCGAGGATTCCCTTGTCCTGCCCCTGCAGACCGGCCAGCAGGATCAGCATCATGAACGGCGTGAACTGCCAGGTCAGCACGATGATGACCGTGGCCATCGGGTACTGGGTGCTCCATGGGACGACGGGCAGGTGCAGCGACTGCAGGACCCAGTTGATCATCCCGATGTTGGTGTCGAACATCGAGTACTTCCAGATGAGTGACGCGGCCGCCGGCATGATGAGGAACGGCGTGATCATCAGGGTCCGGGCCACGGCGCGGCCGCGGAACGTGCGGTCGAGCAGGACCGCGAAGAGCAGGCCGAACAAGACGGCCAAGGTGACCGAGAAGGCCGTGATGAGAACCGTGGCGCGGATCGCGGGCCACAGGTCACCGGAGGTCAGCGCGCTCGTGTAGTTGTCGAAACCCGCGAAGGCGCGGTCGTTGGGGTAGAGCAGGTTCCACTTCGTCAGCGAGAACCCGATGGTGGTCAGGAACGGGATCTGCGTCAGCAGGATGAGGAAGACGACGGCGGGCAGCAGCAGGCCCCGGTTGCGCCAGAGCTCCTTCCGCTTCAGGCGCCGATTGTCGGTCGCTGTGGTGGTGCGGACGTCCTCGAGCTCGGTCGGTTGGGTGGTAGTGGTGGTCATGTCGGCACTCCCTCGTGCGACTGCGGGGTCGGAGAAGGTGGGTGGTGCCGGGCCCGTGGAGTGCCGGACCCGACACCACGTGTCATCGGGGCGTCACTTCTTGTGCTTGTCGCCAGCCGCCTGGGCGACTGCCTGGCACTTGCCGAGCGCGTCGTCGACCGTGCCCCGGTTGGCCAGGTAGTCGGCGACCAGCTGGGCGCACTGGTTGCCCACGTCCTGGAACTCCGGGATGGAGACGTACTGGATGCCGACCCACGGCTGCGGGTTCACCCCCGGCTGCTTCGGGTTGACGGAGCTCATCACGTCGAGGGTGATGGGCGCGTACGCCTTGGCGGCCTGCTTGTACTCGGGGATCGAGTAGGTCGAGGTGCGCGAGCCCGGCGGCACGTTGGACCAGCCGATCTTCTGCCCGACGAGCTTGATGTAGTCCTTGCTCGTGGCCCACTTGACGAACTTGACCGCGGCGTCCTGGTTCTTGGAGGTGGCCGGGATGGCGAGGTTCCAGCTCCAGAGCCAGCCCGACTCCTTCGTGCTGTCCACCGGCATGTGGGCGTAGCCCATCTTGCCCTTGACGGGAGAGTCGGCAGCCTCGAGCATCGACGCCGCCACGGACGCGTCAGCCCACATCGCGGCCTTGCCCTCCTTGAGCGCCGTCAGACACTCGTTGAAGCTGTAGGAGACTGGGTCCTTCTCGCCGGAGTCGTCGAGCATCGTCTTGTAGAACGTCACGGCGTTCTTCCACTCCGGGGTGTCGACCGTGGCTTTCCAGTTGCTGTCGTACCAGTTCCCACCGAAGGTCTGCACGACCGTCGTGAGTGGAGCGAACAGGTCGCCCCACCCCGGCTTGCCCCGCATGCAGATGCCAGCCATGTCGTTGGTCTTGACCTTCTTGGCCGCCGCCGCGACCTCCTGCCACGTCGGGTTCTGCGAGATCTTGACGCCGGCCTTGTCCAGGACCTCCTTGTTGTACATGAGGATCGAGGACTCGCCGTAGAAGGGGACGGCGTAGAGCTTGCCGTTGTAGGTGTTGACGTCACGCACCGGCGGGAGCAGGTCGTCGACGTCGTAGGAGGAGTCCTTCTGCAGATCGGGGGTGAGGTCGACGAGCCAGCCGTTGGCGCCCCACTGCGGCGTCTCGTAGGCGCCGATGGTGACGATGTCGTACTGGCCGGCGCCGCTGGCCACGTCCGCCGTCACGGCGGCCCGCAGGTCGCTCTCCTCCATGACCTGGAAGTTGACCTTGACGCCCGGGTTGGCCGCCTCGTACTCGGTCTTGAGCTTCTCCATGTCCTTCATCTGGCCGTTGTTGACCGTGGCCAGCTTGAGGGTGACGGTGCCACCGGCTCCCCCGGTCGAACCGCCGCCGGCCTGGACGGCGCCGGACGAGCACGCGGCCAGGGCCACGGTGATCGCCACCATGCCCGTGCCGAACGTGAGCATGCGCTTGTTCGCAAGCATTCCCAACTCCTTTGGTAGGCATCTCTCGTTCCACCCGGCCCGAGCGCCAGCGGCATACGGGAACGGTGGCGGCCAAGGGCCCGGACGCGTCGTCCGGCGTGGACTTGACTGGAACTTGCCGGAACGCTAGAGGGGCCGCGCCGGCGTCAACAAGGACACAGGCGGTGCGCTGTTGGTACTATTTTTCCGATGGATGTCGACCGGAGCCGCCCTCGAAGCCAGAACTTCGCACGGAGGCTGCAAGGACGACGTCCCTGCTGCAAAGGAGCCGACAATTTCGTATCGACCGGGTCCCCCGCCGGATCGAGGCACCGCCCGTGGGGCGAAGCCGGCACGTGCGGCCACCCGTCCGCCGAGTGCCACGATGAGCCCAGCCATTCGGCGTGAGTACATCCCACCGCACCCGCAGGCCTCGGTGCGTGTGCTCACGCATGACTTCCCGAGTGAGATCTGCGGCTGGGGCGCCCACCCCGAGTACGAGATCCACCTCATCACCAAGACGCGTGGCAGCTTCATCGCCGGCGACTACATCGGTACGTTCACGCCGGGACACGTCAGCATGATGGGGCCAGAGCTGCCTCACGACTGGGTCAGCGACCTGGCCGAGGGACAGGTCGCCGTCGACCGGGATGCCGTCATCCAGTTCAGCGACGAGTGGATCCGCGGGGCGATGAAGCACCTGCCGGAGCTGGTGGAGCTCTCGGAGGTGCTGCAGCGCTCGACCCGCGGACTCGTCTTCTCCGGCGCGACCGCGTGGCGCGCAGCCGAGACGATCCTGGCGTGCGTGCACAGCCAGGGGGTCGAGCAGTTGGCCCACCTCTTCAAGCTCCTGGCGCTCTTCGCACAGGCCCCCCATGACGAGTACGAGGTCGTGGCGAGCGAGTGGTTGGGTCGGCCCACGGACGCCGCGTCGCGCGACGCCGGCGAGGCGGGCCTGGCGTACATCTTCGACAACCTCACCGGGGACATCCGGCTCTCGACTGCGGCCCGACTCGCCTACATGTCGGAGCCGACGTTCTCCAAGTACTTCAAGACGGCCACGGGAATGACTTTCTCGAGCATGGTCAAGAAGCTGCGGATTGCCTACGCCAGACGCCTTCTCGACACCACTGAGGCGTCAGTGGCGCAGATTGCCCAGATGAGTGGCTACAACAACATGGCCAACTTCAACCGGCAGTTCCTCGCCGAGGTGGGGACGACGCCCACGAACTACCGGCGTCTCGAGAGCGCGCAGAAGCCGCCGCCGGAGATCCTGAGCCTCAACCGGCGCGCACCGTCGGACTGAGGTTCGACCCGGTCGGGGGTGGCCGTGTACCCATCACCCAGGTTCGAGGAGCCGTCGCCAGATCGGGTCGGAGGCCCGCGGGCTGATGCTCTCGATCGGCAAGGCCGCCGCTCGGCGGCAAGGTAGGGCGAGGTCAGGGGGTCCTCTGAGCGGTATGCGCGTTCTCGTGCCGAGGGCTGGTAGTGCGTGCTGACATGGCACCATGCTGACTTCGCAGCCGCCCCCGGCGGTTCAGGCCGAGGCTGCGGCCCTGCAGGCGGCCGTCCGGCACATCGTGCCGGCCCGAACGGACACCAACCTGCTCATCGGGTCCTGGAACCTGCGCGGGTTCTCCGACGTGACCGAGTCCTGGGACCCACCGGCGAACGCCATCCCGCGACGGGACTGGCGTGCGATCACCCTCATCGCGGCGGTCGCGTCCGCCTTCGACGTCGTCGCCGTCCAGGAGGTCTGACACGGCCGCGGCACAGTTCGCCCGCACCCCGTACGCGGCCAGCTTCACCCGCAACGCGGTGGAGTTCATCCTCACCACCGTGCACATCGTCTGGGACGCCCCGGCCAGCCGCATCCCCGAGATCACCGCCTTCGCGACCTGGATGCACGACTGGGCCGTCCGCGGCCACGACTGGAACAGCAACCTCCTCGCGCTCGGCGACTTCAACCTCGAGGGCCCCGGCACACCGCTCTACCGGGCCTTCGTCTCCACCGGCCTGTTCCCACCCGGCGAGCTCAGCACGCTGCCCCGCACCATCTTCGACACCCCGAGCAAGCGCCACTACTACGACCAGATCGCCTGGTTCTCCGATGTCGACGCCACCGGCCAGGTCCACAACCTGCTCCACGGCATGACCTACACCGGACGAGCCGGGAACATCGACTTCCTGCCCTACGTCTACGCCGGCATGTCGAAGATCGCGGTCTCGTGGCGCATCAGCGACCACTACCCACTATGGGTCGAGTTCGAGCTCAACCCGGGACACCCGACGTGAGCGAGCGACCTCGAGCGGACCGCGGCAGGTCCGGACGTCACTCCGGCGCGGCAGGGCTCGGCGGGGTTGTCGAGTAGGTCGACCCGCTGGGCTGGCACCTGAACGCGGGCGACTCGTACCGCCACCAGATCAAGGTCCGGTGGCGACGAGGTAGCCACAGAGGCCGACGATGACCGCGGTGATGACCGAGGCGACGACAGTCGTGATCCGCTGGTTGGCGAGGACTCCCATGACCCGGCGGTCGCCCGTGAGGAGCAGCAACGGCACGAGCGTTCCTGGCAGGGAGAAGGAGAGCACAACCTGGCTCCACACGAGAGCACACTGGTCGGTTCGACACCCATGCCGAGAATGATCAGAGCCGGGACGACTGCCAGCAGCCGGCGAGGCAGGGGCGAGATCGGTCGGCGACCGAAGCCCTGCATGACGACGTCGCTCGTCTGGACGCCCACCAGGGTTGAGGCCAAACCCGAGGCGAGCAGCGCGATGGCGAGGATCGTCGCGGCGATCTGGCCGGCGTTGGCCCCCAGGGCGGCGTATGCCGTTTCGATGCTTGGCCCAAGCAGCTGACGGAGACGTTGACCTGGGACCTCGGACACGAGATGGCCCAGCACCAACGCTTCACCGTCGACACCGGCGTGCAGGTCTACTTCTGCGACCCGAAGTCGCCCTGGCAGCGCGGCAGCAACGAGAACACCAACGACCTGCCGCGTCAGTACCTGCCGCGACGCCTCGACTTCCGCACCCGGACACAAGCCGACTTCGGCGCAATCGCCGCGGAACTCGATGCCCGCCCTCGACAGACCCTCGGCTTCAAGACACCATCAGAAGCACTAGCGGAAGCGTTGCAATGACCGCCTGAACCCGCACCGATGAGAGGGCGTGCAAGGTGCCCTGGGTTACTCGGCGCTGCGGGCCACGAGGTAAAGCGGCAAGAACAGCACCAGCACCAATAGGCATAGGGCCGCCCACACTTCCGGCCTATCAACCGTGAGATCACCGAACCTGGCGACGACGGGTCGGTCGAGCTTCACCCGTGACCGGGCATCCGCCAGCACCCAAAGGCTGGCGGCTCCGACGGCCAGGACCACGAGCAAGGCACTCAGCACGGAGGGACTCACCCGTTCAGTATCCCGGCAGCGCGCGCACATGCGGCGAACCGAGGCGATCGTCCCGATGGCAGTGAGATCCCGTACGGCCGTCGGCCCTTCGCATGATGGCGGCCAGCACCTGTTCCTCCGGAAGTCGCGCTGCTGCCGCGCCAGGTCCGCGGCGAAACGCACAACATCAGCTCGGGTGCCTCTTCGTACATCTGCCGAGATGACCGTTCTGCGGAGTTGTCGGGCCGCAGCTATTCGGTGATAACCGTCAGCCAGCAGCAGGCGGCCTTCGATGTCGTAGAGGACGACATTCGAGACGAAGTCGCGCGAAAGTCCTTGGCGCAGTGAAGAGTCGGGTGGTCGGCGGCTAGGTTCCGGGAGAGTGTCCCTGGTCACGGGCATTGGCCAGCGTGAGTTGGCGCCGGTGGTGTTCATAGTGCTGCGTGGGGTAGTGGTAGACGTCTCGCAGGGTCATGAAGTCGGCGAAGTAGGGGTCCCAGCCGACCGGGAAGTGCATCCCGCGTCGCAGCGTGTTCTCGGGCGTTGCGTCGAGCGACGCGTGCAGCTGTTCGATGTTCCGGTCCATGAGACGGACCATGCGGGGTCGCCCGAGGATCCGGGCGCCGCCGAGGGAGCCGATGTAGTTGACGACATGGAATGGCCGGGTCGCGGCATCCAGCACCGCCGCGAAGGTCTTGGAGGCCCGGTCGGGCAATCTGGCGAACCCGCGCACGAGGGGGCGCAGGTTGCGTACGAGCAGGTATCCGAAGAGCATGTGGAAGAGCAGTTGCTCATTGGTCCACTTGGTGCCGTTGCTCGGCCGGCCGAGTTCCGCCTTGGTCGCGGTCTCGAGCAGGTACCGGAAGTCGCGGCGCACACGGTCGAGCTCTGCGTGGATCTCATCGTTGTCCATGCGTCGCTCCGGAAGGCTGTGAGGTGGTGCCGGATCAACGGTAGACGGTGGCGGTTCGGTCCAGCTGTTGCCGCGGAGGTGGGCAGACCCTCAGCCGGGCCGCCCCGCGGCTGAAAGAGGTGGGCGAACCGGTGAGTGAGCGGGTCATGAGCGCTGCTCGCGCCACGCATCCGCAGGCCGGAGAGCTGGGGGGAGTGCTTCCCCGGAGGTCTGGCGTCCTTGCCCCTCGCCGTTTGCCATCGAGGGGGTGAGTCTCCACTGAGATCGAGTCCCACGTCGAGCCGGCGAGTCGGCCCCGTCAGAGCCGAGCGAGGAACTGTCGTGTTCTGGCTTCAGTGGGCTGGGTCAGGATGCTGGCGGGATCACCCTCCTCGACGATCGCTCCCGCGTCCATGAAGATGAGGCGATCAGCGACTTCGCGCGCGAACTCCATCTCATGCGTCACGACGATCATGGTCATGCCGGCTTTCGCCAGATCACGCATGACCGTGAGGACGTCGCCGACGATCTCCGGGTCGAGGGCGGACGTGGGCTCGTCAAAGAGCATGAGCTTCGGCCGCATGGCGAGCGCTCTGGCAATGGCTACCCGTTGCTGTTGCCCGCCGGACAGCTGGCGTGGGTACTGGTGTCCTTTCTCAGCCAACCCAACTTGGCCGAGCAGCTCGTGGGCGCGCTGCTCGGCCGACGCGCGAGACTCTTTCAGCACCAGCATCGGTGCCTCTATCAGGTTCTCGAGGACGGTCTTGTGCAGGAACAGGTTGAACTGCTGGAACACCATGCCCATCGCTGCTCGCTGACGAGCAAGGTCCTTGGCCGTGCGCTCGACGACTTTGCCGCGCTCGTCGCGGTAGCCGATGAGCTCGTCCTCGAGGTAGATCCGACCGGCGTCCAGGTTCTCCAAGTGGTTGATGCAGCGCAGCAGCGTGCTTTTGCCCGAGCCTGACGGCCCGATGACGCAGAGCACTTCGCCGAGCGTTACGTCCAGCGACACACCGCGAAGGATCTGGACGTTCCCGAACCACTTGTGGACGTCCTCGACGCGGAGCAGAGGCCTCTCGTTCATCGGAGGGATCCCGTCTTCTTGGCTACTTCGCTTGGTGCGTGAGTCGCGTACCAGCGTCGGACCTTCTGGAGTGGGGTGAGCGGCATGGCCCTCAAGGCACCCTTGGCGTAGTGGCGTTCGAGGTAGTACTGCCCGACGGACAGCACGGTGGTGAGGATGAGGTACCAGATGCTGGCGACCAGCAGCAGCGGGATCGTCTGGAAGGTCTGGGCGTAGATGATCTGTACGGAGTAGAGCAGTTCGGGCGTCGAGATCACGCTGACCAATGAGGTCCCCTTGAGCATCCCGATGGCTTGGTTGCCGGTGGGAGGGATGATGATCCGCACCGCCTGCGGTAGCACGATGCGTCGCATCGCCTGACCCTTCGTCATGCCCAGCACGAGCGATGCCTCCATCTGGCCGCCCTCGACCGAGGCGATGCCCGCCCGGACGATTTCAGACATGTACGCGCCCTCGTTCAGGCCGAGCGCAAGAAGGGCCGCCGCCAGTGGAGTGATGATGTGGTTGACGTCCCACGACGCAAAGCTCGGGCCGAACGGTATTCCCACGGAGATGCGGGGGATGAAGGACGACAGGTTGTACCAGAAGATGATCTGTACCAGCAGGGGTGTGCCGCGGAACAGCCAGATGAACGCCGACGCCCCCGTGGTGAGGACCAGGCTGCGCGACATTCGCATGAGCGCAAGCACGATCCCGAGAACCACTCCGATGACCATGGCGGCGATGGTCAGCTCGATCGTCTTGATGAGACCGTCGATCACCTCCCGGCCCGTGAAGTAGTGCGCCACGACGTCCCACTGGAGGGTCGGTGAGGTCACCAGCAGGTTGAGGAACATTGCGCCCAGGACCAGCGCAATGGCCGTCACCACCACCCGTCCTGCCGTGCGAGCCGGGTGAGCGTTGGAGACCCAGGAGGCCACACCGCCGGACGTGCGACCCCCGTGCGGAGGCGATGACCCGGTTGGCGCCTTGACGTTGGACATTGCCATGGTCTCCCCTCGACTAGCTGGTGGACGGGTTGATCACTGCTTCGGTGACCGCGTTCTCGGACAGGTCCCACTTCTTGAGGATCTCTCCATAGGTGCCGTCCGCGATCAGCTTGTCGACCGCTGCCTTGACCGCCTTGGACAGGCCCGAGTTCTTGTTCAGTCCGATGCC
>NZ_JBNDHY010000161.1:0-9357 GCF_056755315.1 Monashia sp. HAY1-2A | reverse complement strand
TCCGTCGTCGGCAGCGTCAGATGTGTATAAGAGACAGGAGCCGGGCCGTGCCCGCCGAGATCGCTAGCCCTGGAGCACGACCAGCTGCTGCGTGGCCCGGGTCATCGCGACGTACCGGTCGACCGCGCCCTCGATCCCTGTGCCGAGGCGTTCCGGGTCGACGAGCACGACGAGGTCGAACTCGAGGCCCTTGGCCAGCTCGGGGGCCAACGACCGCACGCGCGGACGCTCGGTGAACGAGGCGTCCCCGATGACGCAGGCGACCCCCTCGGCGTGGGCCGCGAGCCACTCGGAGACCACCGCCTCGAGGTCCGCCCGGGACCCGTGCACGACGGGGCGCCCGCTCTCACGGATCGAGGTCGGGACGTTGGCGTCGGGCAGGGCGGCACGGATGACCGGCTCGGCCGCGGCCATGACCTCGCTCGGGGTGCGGTAGTTGACGGTGAGCGAGGCCAGCCGGACGCGGTCGAGGCCGATGCGGGCGAGGCGCTCCTGCCACGACTCGGTGAACCCGTGCCGCGCCTGGGCCCGGTCCCCGACGACGGTCAGGCTGCGCGACGGACACCGTGCCAGGAGCATCTGCCACTCGGCGTCGGTCAGCTCCTGCGCCTCGTCGACGACGACGTGTGCGAACGGGCCGGCCAGGCGGTCCGGCTCGATGCGGGGGAGCGCGGCCTCGTCGTCGAGCGCACCGACGAGGTCGTCGCCGCGCAGCATCGACATGACGTGCATCTCCGAGTCGTCCGACTCGATGAGGTGCTCGACGACCTTGGTCCGCTCCTCCCGCTCGGCGGCGAGCGCCGCCTCCCGGCGCCGACGCCGGCCGGAGGCGGCGGCGTCGCCGAGGCGCGCTCGCGCGAGGTCGAGGATCGGCAGGTCGGACACGGTCCACGCCTGCGCGTCCGGACGCTGGAGCGCGCGGATCTCCTCCCGCGAGAGCCACGGCGCGGCCAGGTGCAGGTAGGCCGGCACCGACCAGAGGTCCCCGACGAGGTCCGACGCGTCGATGGTCGGCCAGGCCTTTCCCAGCGCCTCGAGCAGCCCCGCGTCGCGCAGGACAGCCCGGCGCAGCTGCTCCCGGGACGCCCGCACGTCGCGGGTGTCACCATGGCCGCCGTGGGTGCCCTCGCCGACGCGCGCCTGGTCGCCCGGCTCGTCACCGGGCTCCTCGTGGTCCGCCTCGTACGTCGCGAAGAGGATCTCGGCGACCTCGTCGAGCACCTGGTCGCGCGCCTCGTTGTGCGGCGTGCCCGGTTCGACGGCCTCGACCGCCGTGGCCCAGTCGGCCGCAGAGAGCCACAGGTCCGCCCACGGCGTCGACACCTCGACCCCCACGGTCGGCGTCTCCTCGTAGAAGCGCACCGCGCGGTCCACGGCGCCGACCCAGTCGGCCGACGCCTTGAGGCGGGCGACCTCGGCGTCGGCCTCCGGGAGGGCCGCCGCGCCCTCGGGAAGCAGATCGCGCAGCGTGCACGTCCGGACTCCCTCCTCGCCGAGGCTCGGCAGGACGTCGGAGACGTAGGCGAGGTACGGCTCGTGCGGGCCGACGAAGAGCACGCCGCCGCGCCGGTGGCCCAGCCGTGGGTCCGAGTAGAGGAGGTAGGCGGTGCGGTGCAGGGCCACGACGGTCTTGCCCGTGCCGGGGCCGCCGTCCACGACGAGGGCTCCGCGGGAGCCGGCCCGGATGATGGCGTCCTGGTCGGCCTGGATCGTGCCGAGGACGTCGCGCATGCGCTCCGAGCGTTCTGCGCCGAGGCTGGCGACGAAGGCCGACTGGTCGTCGAGCGACACGTGCGAGGCGAAGGTCTCGGGGGTGAACACCTCGTCCCAGTAGTCGCTGACCCCGCCGCGGGTCCAGCGGTAGCGGCGCCGGCTCTCCAGGCCCATGGGGTTGGCGTGCGTCGCCGCGAAGAACGGCTCGGCGGCGGGGGAGCGCCAGTCCACGAGCAGTCGCCGCCCCGAGGCGTCGGTCAGGCCGAGGCGCCCCACGTAGACCGGCTGCCCCGGGTCGTCGGCCGGGACCATGTGGCCGAGGCACAGGTCGAGGCCGAAGCGGCGCAGGGTCCGCAGCCGGGCGCTCAGCCGGTGCACCTCCTGGTCCCGCTCGAGCGCGGCCTGGCCGTGGCCGGCGCGGGCACGCCGGGCGGCGGCCAGACGGTCGGTGAGGTCGGCGACGGTGCGCTCGAGGCTCTCGGCGATGGCCGCGAAGTGCGCCTCGTCCGCGGCGACGAGGATCGGGTCGGCCTTGTGGGCCAGTCGGTCGGGAAGGTCGAACGCGTGGGTGGTCAGCGGGCTCACGTCATCAGCTCCCATCGGGTGCGAGACCTGGGTCTGGGGCCTCGGCCCGCGATTCTGCGGCACGACGGGGGCCTTGCCGCAAGGCCCCCGGTGCGTTATACGTTGGAGATGGAGAGGGAAGTCCCTCTCCATTCGCACGTCCGGGGCGTGGCACGGGCTGCCTCGCCGTGGCGCGCTCAGCCCACGGGCTCCGCGCGCGGCGTCGAGTCGGGCTCGCGTGCCGTGCGCTCCTCGGCGGCGTGGGCCAACTGCCGACGCGACGGCTGGTCGAGGCGCAGCGGTCCGCGCAGGCGCGTCAGGGGCCGCTCCAGCAGCACCCACGACAGCCACGACACGAGCACGGCCGCTGCGATGAGCAGGAGGTTGCGCGGCACCGAGTGCTCGCCGAGGAGCAGGCTGTTGATGAAGGTCTGGTGCCAGAGGTAGAGCGCGTAGCTGATGGTGCCGAAGAAGACCATGACCCTGGACCCGACGACGCGCGAGTGTCCGGTGGCAGCGGCGTGCACGAGCCAGACGCCGATGATCGCGAAGACGGCGCCGAGCGGTCGGAAGAGCGGGTGGTCGACCGCGATGCCGTGACCGGGGAAGGCCGACACGGCGACGAGCACCGCGAAGGGCACGAGCGGGTTGGCGCGGGGGAGCGTCACGCCGCGCCTGGCCAGCTCGGCGAGACCGAACGCGAGGGCGACCCCGAGCAGGAGGGCGAAGACGTTGGTCTCGGTGGAGATGTCGAGCCGGATGGCATCGCCCTGGGTCCACACGCTGTAGAAGGTCGCCAGGGCCGCGAGCGTCAGGACGACGGCGAAGGCCCGGGCCCGCTGCCAGGTCATGAGCGCGATGAACGCCAGCGGCCACACGAGGTAGAACTGCTCCTCGACCGACAGGGACCAGAGGTGGTTGAGCACACCCAGGTCGGTGCCCGCGATCCGCACCCAGTTGCCGACGTAGAGCACCGAGGCCAGTGCGGCCGTGGGGTGACCGGCGAGCCGGGGGTCGTCCGTGGCCCAGAGCAGGACGGGCACGAGCGCGAGCAGGAGCAGCAGCGCGGGCAGCAGGCGGACCGCTCGTCGGCCCCAGAACCGCCACAGGCTGACCGACCCCCACCGGTCCCACTCGCGCAGGAGGAGGCTCGTGATGAGGTAGCCGGACAGGACGAAGAAGAGCGTCACGCCCGACAGGCCGCCCCAGCGCACCGGCAGGCCCGAGTGCGATGCGGCGACGAGGAGGATCGCGAGGCCGCGGACGCCGTCGAGGTCACGGTTGCGGGTGTGCTGCACGCGGACAAGGCTAGGCGCGGACCCGGTCTAGGATGAAACCTCGGTGCCGCACGCCGCTCGTGTGCAGGCGCATCGACAGCGCGGCCCAGGGCCGCGCCCCCGACCCGTCCTCGGAAGGATCCTCCGTGCTCCGCACTCACGAGGCCGGCACGCTCCGTGCCGACCACGCAGGCCAGACCGTCACCCTCACCGGTTGGGTGGCTCGGCGTCGAGACCACGGCGGGGTCGCCTTCCTCGATCTGCGGGACGCCTCGGGCGTGGCCCAGGTCGTCGCGCGTGACGAGGTCCTCGCCGAGGGCGGGGCCCACGACGTGCGCAACGAGTACTGCGTCCGCGTCACGGGGCAGGTGCGGATGCGCCCCGAGGGCAACGCCAACCCCGAGCTGCCCACGGGCGAGATCGAGGTCATCGTCGAGCAGCTCGAGGTGCTCAACCCGAGCGCGCCCCTGCCGTTCCAGATCGACGAGCGCGTGACGGTCGGCGAGGAGGCGCGGCTCAAGCACCGCTACCTCGACCTGCGCCGACCGGGGGCCAGCTCGGCCGGTGCGGCGATCCGGCTGCGCTCGCGCGTCAACGCGGCGGCCCGCAAGGTGCTCGGCGCCCATGACTTCGTCGAGATCGAGACGCCGACGCTGACGCGGTCGACGCCCGAGGGTGCCCGCGACTTCCTCGTGCCGGCCCGCCTCGCGCCGGGCTCCTGGTACGCGCTGCCCCAGAGCCCGCAGCTGTTCAAGCAGCTGCTCATGGTCGCGGGCATGGAGCGCTACTACCAGATCGCGCGCTGCTACCGCGACGAGGACTTCCGCGCCGACCGCCAGCCGGAGTTCACCCAGCTCGACATCGAGATGAGCTTCGTCGAGCAGGAGGACGTCATCGCCCTCGCCGAGGAGGTCGTGCGGGAGATCTGGTCGCTCGTCGACGTCGAGCTGGACACCCCGTTTCTGCAGATGACCTACGCCGAGGCCATGGCCCGCTACGGCTCCGACAAGCCGGACCTGCGCTTCGGCCAGGAGCTCGTCGAGTGCACCGACTACTTCGCCGACACGACCTTCCGCGTCTTCCAGGCCGAGTACGTCGGCGCCGTCGTCATGCCGGGCGGGGCGAGCCAGCCGCGCAAGCAGCTCGACGCGTGGCAGGAGTGGGCCAAGCAGCGCGGCGCCAGAGGCCTGGCCTACGTCCTCGTCCAGGAGGACGGCGAGCTGGGCGGCCCGGTCGCCAAGAACCTGACGGACGCCGAGCGCGCGGGCCTCGCCGCGCAGGTCGGCGCCGAGCCGGGTGACTGCATCTTCTTCGCCGCTGGGGCGACCAAGCCCTCACGCGCGCTGCTCGGCGCCGCGCGCCTGGAGATCGGCCGCCGGTGCGGCCTCATCGACGAGAAGGCGTGGAGCTTCCTCTGGGTGCTCGACGCGCCGCTGTTCGAGCCGGCGGCCGACGCCGTCGCCTCGGGAGACGTCGCCGTCGGCGCCGGGGCCTGGACGGCCGTGCACCACGCCTTCACCTCCCCGAAGAAGGAGTTCGAGGACACCTTCGACACCGACCCGGGCAGCGCGCTCGCCTACGCCTACGACATCGTCTGCAACGGCAACGAGATCGGCGGGGGGTCGATCCGTATCCACCGCCGCGACGTCCAGGAGCGCGTCTTCCGGGTCATGGGCCTGTCGCAGGAGGACGCGCAGGAGAAGTTCGGCTTCCTCCTCGAGGCGTTCCAGTACGGCGCGCCGCCGCACGGCGGCATCGCGTTCGGCTGGGACCGCATCGTGTCCCTGCTCGCCGGCACGGAGTCGATCCGCGACGTCATCGCCTTCCCGAAGTCCGGCGGCGGCTACGACCCGCTGACGGCGGCGCCGGCGCCCATCACGGCCCAGCAGCGCAAGGAGGCCGGTGTCGACGCCAGGCCCGCCGCCGACGCGCCCGCCCCCCAGGGCGCCCCCGAGGTCAGCCCGAAGCAGAGCTGAGGCGGGCGACCCCTTCCTCGGTCGCGCAGCCCTTCGTCCCGTCGGGGACGAGGGGCTGCGCGGCTCGGTCGCGCACCGGCCGCCGACGGTGGAGGATGGCCTCGTGGAGACGACCGCGCGGCCGAGCCTCCGGACGCCGGAGCGCGCCGGACGACGTGCTCGTGCACCTGCGCCGGGCCCGCGACCTCGCCGACCGCGAGTACGCTCGGCCGCTCGACCTCGACCGGCTCGCCGCCGAGGCTCGCCTCTCGAAGTGGCACTTCCTGCGCCTGTTCCGCTCGACGTACGGTCTGACGCCTGCCGAGTACGTGTCGCGGCGTCGGATCGAGCGGGCGCAGGACCTGCTCCGGGCCACCAACCTCACCGTCACCGAGGTCTGCTTCGCCGTGGGGTACTCGAGCCTCGGGTCGTTCAGCAGCCGCTTCCGCGAGGTCGTGGGGGAGACGCCGAGCGCCTTCCAGCGCCGGTACGCCGAGGTGGGTGCACCCCACATCCCCGGCTGCTTCGTCTTCATGTGGGGCCTCGCCGAGCCCGCAACCGGGGAGAAGCCGGCGATCGGGCCGGGGTCCTAGCGTTGCGCCCATGATCACCAACATCTCGATCGTCAGCCTGTTCGTGAAGGACATCGACGACGCCAAGAAGTTCTACACCGACGTCCTCGGCTTCGAGGAGAAGGACGACATCACCCTGGGCGAGGGCTACCGGTGGTGCACCATCGTCCACCCCAACCAGCCCGAGCTGGCCGTCAACCTCGCGATCCCCGGCCCGCCGCTGCCTGCCGACCTCGTCGAGGCGGTGCGGCGCGCCCAGGAGGCCGGCACGATGCACGGCCTCGGGCTCACCGTCGACGACTGCCAGCGGACCTTCGAGGACCTCACCGCCAAGGGCGTCGAGTTCCTCCAGCCGCCCTCGACCCGGCCGTACGGCACCGAGGCCGTGTGCCGGGACATCTCGGGCAACTGGGTCGTCCTCGTCGAGCCGGCCACGACGCCGTACTCGGCCGCCGACTTCGACTGAGGCCGTCGCGCGCCGTCACGGGGACGATCGGCAGAGGGCCTCCGAGCGTTGGCGCACGGACCGGCTCGCCCACGCCACCGGGCTCCAGTAGCCGAGCGAGGCGTAGAGGGAGCGAGCCACGGTGTTGTGCGCGTACATGCCGAGCGTGCACAGGCCGTGGTCGGCCACGGCCCGGCGCGTCACGGCACCGACGAGCGCCCGGCCGAGGCCCCGCCCGCGCACCGAGGCGTCGACGGCGACCGACGACACCGACGGCGCCCCGCTCGACAGGAGGCCGACGGCCGCGGTGGCGACGAGGCGACCGTCGAGGTCGATGCCCCACCACGTCTCGCCCTCGCCCGGCCCGGTGTCGGCCGTGGGGGAGTGCTCGGCGAGGAAGGCCGCGACCTCCTCGTGTCGGGCCGTGTCGTCGAGCGGCCGGACGAGGCCCTCGGGGCCGAAGGCGGGGGGCGCCGTCCGGGTGACGAACCAGTCCCAGTCACCGCCCGGGTCGACCTCGAGCCGTTCGTGCACGAGCGGCTCGAGGTGCCGCGGAACGCTCAGACCGAGGGGCCAGGACGCGTGGACCTCCTCGGCGAGCTGCGGCAGCCGGTCGAGCAGGGCACCCACTCCCGCTGCCCCGCCGAGCGCGGCGAACGCCACGCCGTGGCGACGCAGCCGACGGAAGAGGACCGCGTCCCCGGACCGCCACCACGTGTCCGAGAGCCGGGGCGGCACCTCCCAGCGGACGAACTCGTGTCCGCCCGACGCGTCGACGAGGGCCGCGTGCCCGTGACCGCGCACCACGGGGCCCGCTGCCGCGGGGGCGCGGCCGCGATCGGCGGTCACTCGCTGATCCCGAAGCGGGCGTGGAGGCGGCGGAGCGGGCCCGGCGCCCACCAGTTGAACCGGCCGAGCAGCGTCATCGTCGCGGGCACGAGGAGCATCCGCACGAGCGTCGCGTCGATGGCGACGGCCGCGACCAGCGCGACGCCCATCTCCTTGATGATGAGGATGTCGCCGGCGACGAAGCCCGCGAACACGATGACGATGAGCAGCGCCGCGCTCGTGATGATCCGTCCGGTGCGCTGGAGCCCGAGCGAGACGGCACGGTCGGTGTCGCGCCCGGCCCGGTGGAACTCGACGATGCGGGACAGGAGGAAGACCTCGTAGTCCATCGAGAGCCCGAACCCGAAGGCGAGGACGAGGAAGGGCACCATCGACTCCACCGCGCCCACCGACGTGAAGCCGAGCAACCGGTCGAGGTGGCCCTCCTGGAAGATCCACACGACGACCCCGAGGGCGGCACCGAGCGACACGACGTTCATGAGGAGCGCCTTGACGGGAACGACCAGCGAACCGGTCATGAGGAAGAGCAGCAGGAGCGTGCCGAGGACGACGAGCCCGACGGCGTAGGGCGCACGGGCCGCCATCGAGTCGAGGAAGTCGATCTGGCCCGCGGCCTGGCCCGTGGTGAGGGTCTCGAACGGTGCTGCCGCAGAGCGGATCTGGGTGACGAGGTCCTGCGCGGCGTCGGAGGTCGGGGGTCCGGCCACGCGGATGTCGACGCGCTGGTGGGCGGCGCCGAGCGGGGCCACCGTGACGCCCTCCACGCCGGGCGCCGACGAGAAGCGGCCGGCCCACGACGTGACGGTGGCACGGTCGGGTGAGGCGGCGACGACGGTGACCTCGGGCGCGGACAGGGTCGGGTAGTCACGGGCGAGCGCGTCGAAGAAGACGCGCTGCGCGGCGTCCTTGGGCAGCAGCTCGGTGCCCGAGGCGGTCAGCTTCATCGACAGCGTCGGCAGCGCGAGGGTGACGAGCACGGCGAGGACCGCCACGATGACGAGGACCGGACGGCGTTGCACCCCGGACGCCAGCCGCGAGAAGGCGCCGGTGTCACTCGGCCGCTCGATCGCCTTGCGCGCCAGGCGTTTCGCGCCGAGCACGGCCAGCGCAGGGACGAGCGTGACGGCGACCACCATGGCGACGAGCACGACGCTGACGCCGGCCACCCCGATGGCCCTCATGATCGAGGCCTCGAAGACGAGCAGGCCCGACAGCGCGATCGCGACGGTGACCCCGGAGAAGAGCACGGTGCGTCCGGCTGTGGCGACGGTGCGCTCCGCGGCGAGCACGACGTCCTCGCGCGTCGGCGACTCCTCGGCCCGGTGCGACAGCTCCTCGCGGAACCGGCTCACGGTGAGCAGGCCGTAGTCGATCGAGAGCCCCAGCCCGAGGAGCGTGACGATGTTGACGACCGTCGCGTCGAGCTCGACCGCGTGGGAGAAGCCGAAGAGCGAGAGGAGCGCCCCACCGATCGACACCACGGCACCGACCACCGGCATGCCGGCGGCGACGAGGCCGCCGAAGACGAAGAACATGACGAGGAAGGTCAGCGGCAAGGCGATGCCCTCGCCGCGGACGAGGTCGCGCTCGACGGTGCCGGTGATGGCCTTGATGGTCTTGTTCGTGCTGCCGACCGATCCCTCGGCGTGCATGGCCGACGCGACGTCGAGCAACGCGGTCTCGGCAGCGGCCTCGGCGTCGTCCTGGGCCTGCTTGGGCAGCCCCGGCCGGAAGTCGACCACGGTGACGAAACCGCCCACCGCCGGGGTCCCTCCCGCCAGCAGTGGCGCGACCGACGGGTCGCGAAGCCCCTTGGGGGACAGGAGCGGCGACCTGACGTCCTTGACGCCGTGGAGCCCGGCCAGCTTCGCGGTCGCGGCGGCGCCGGCGCGCACCACCGCTCGGTCGGCGAGGTCCGCGCCGGTCACCTGCAGCGTCAGCGTCTCCAGGGCGGGCTGGGAGGCCTCGATGCCATCCCCGGC
>NZ_JBNDHY010000160.1:0-9464 GCF_056755315.1 Monashia sp. HAY1-2A | reverse complement strand
GACCGCGGGGCATGAGCAGGTAGGCGTCGTACTTGCCCTTGGCCATGCCGCCGCGGAGCCGGTCCGCGTCCTCGCGGAACGTCGACACGTGGCTGGCGATGACGCGCCGGGCCGTCGGCACCGTGGCGCGCCACCAGTGGAAGGCCTCGAGGACCTCCGCGTCGGGCAGCCGCGACTCGGTGACGAACATCGCGACCTGGCCGCCCTCGGCGACGACGCGGCGCGCCTCGAGCTTGGCCTCGTGGGCCGAGGTGGCCGTCGGCAGCTCGTAGTCGCGCTCATAGCGGAAGAACTCGTCGCGCAGCTGCTCGCAGCGGGTCTCGGACACGAGGATGATCGCCGGCTTCACCCTGCCGATCCTAGGAGGAACGTGGCGCCCCGGGTATGGCCCCCGGATCCGCTGACGCCGACGCGGCCGCCGGGCGCTCGCGCAACGTGAGCCAGAGCCGGTGGGCCGTGATGACGGCGAGGGCCCAGGCCAGACCGATGAGCCACCCGGCGAGGACGTCGGTGAGCCAGTGGTGGCCGAGGAACACCCGCGACAGGCCCATCGACAGGACGAAGAGCGTGCCCACGGTGACGGCGACGACGCGCTGCCACGCGGCGGTCGTCTCGATGAGGAGGAGGTAGACGACGACGGTCGTCAGCACCGTGGCGTTGAGGGTGTGACCGCTCGGGAACGACGCTGACACCTCGAGCGGCGGAACCGCGAGCGACGCCGGCGGTCGGGCGCGGTCGACGAAGCCCTTGCCGACGACGGTCATGGCGAGCGAGCCGGCCGCCGAGACGGCCGCCACGACGACCGGCGTCCACCGGCGCCGGCGCCACGTGATGACCGCGACGACGACGGTGGCCAGGATCGGCATGCCGACGGGCCCGCCGACGTCGGTGAACGCGGTGACGGCAGAGTCGAGCCCGGGCGAGCGCAGCGACACCGCGGTGTCGAGGACCGGCTGGTCGACCACCGTGAGGCCGTCGCGTCCGACGACGCCCTCGTAGAGCGTCTCGACGCCCTCGACGAGCGCCGCCATGACGACCAGGGCAACGACGGTGAAGACGACGAACGCCACGTGGGCAGCGGACCACGAGGCGACGCGTCGCGCCGTCGGTCGCGACGCGCGCGCGACGGCGGCGAAGACGCCGACCAGCCACCGCCCGAGGCGGGTGTGCCACGCGGTGAGGTCACGCGCGCCGATCGTGTCGTCGGGTGTGTGCCGGTGCGCGTGCTCTGCCACGCCCGGTTCCTTACCCGGTGACCGGTGTCGGCGACCCGGCGTAGGGTCCGGGGCCATGACCGCCGCCGTCGCGCCGCTCGCGTCCATCTCGATCGACTGCCCCGACCCCGACGCCATCGCCCCCTTCTACCGCGCGCTGCTCGGGCTGGAGGAGGCGTTCGCCACGCCCGACCGAGGCGTCGTCTGCCTCTCCGGCGCGGGGCCGATGCTGACGCTCATGCGGGTCGACGCGTACGAGGCGCCGACGTGGCCGGACGGCCCGCAGCGCCAGCAGCTGCACCTCGACCTCGCCGCGGACGACCTCGATGCGTGCGTGTCCAAGGCGCTGGAGCTCGGTGCCCGCGAGGCCGGCCACCAGCCGGCCCCCGACCAGTGGCGCGTCATGCTCGACCCCGTGGGGCACCCGTTCTGTCTCAGCGCGGTGCGCCCCGGATGACCGTCGTCGTGCGGCCCGCGACCAGGGACCGGTTCGACGACGTCGCGACGATGCTCGGGCCGAGGAACCCGACCTCGAGCGTCTGCTGGTGCCTGAGCCACCGTCTTCCGGCGAAGGAGAACCGCGCGCTCCTCGGCCCGGCGCGCGGTGCGTACGTCCGCAGCCTGTGCGAGCGCGACGTCGCGCCCGGGGTGCTGGCCTACGACGGCGCCGAGGTCGTCGGGTGGGCGGCCGTCGCCCCCCGGTCCGAGCTGCCGTTCGAGCGCTCGCGTCTGATCCCGCACGTCGACGAGCTGCCGGTCTGGTCGGCGTGGTGCATCCGCGTGCGGCCCGGGCACCGCGGACGCGGCTTGGCCCTGCCGCTGCTCGAGGGTGCGGTCGCCTACGCCCGGCAGCTCGGGGCGCCTGCGGTCGAGGGCTACCCGGTCGACAACCGGGGCGCGAAGGTCGACCTGACGATGGCCTACGTCGGCACCCGGGCCCTCTTCGAGCGGGCCGGCTTCACCAAGGCCGCCGACACCGGCTCGGTGTCGGCAGGGTTCCCACGCGTGCTCATGCGCCTCGACCTGCGGTGAGGCGCGGTGAGCCCGATGTCCCCGCCGCGTCGTAGGGTCACCGCATGACGGTCGTCGGAACCGACGGTCTGGCGCGCCCGCTGTGGGCCTCGTCCGACCCGCTGCTCATGGACTACTACGACACCGAGTGGGGCATGCCGGTCCGCGACGAGCAGGGCCTCTACGAGCGCATCTGCCTCGAGGGCTTCCAGTCCGGCCTCTCCTGGGCCACCATCCTGCGCAAGCGGCCGGCCTTCCGGGCCGCCTTCGCCGACTTCGACCCCGACGTCGTCGCCACGTTCACCGACGCCGACGTCGAGCGGCTCATGCAGGACGCCGGCATCGTGCGCAACCGGATGAAGATCACCGCGACGATCCAGAACGCGCGCGCCACCGTCGCCCTTCGCCGCGAGGGCGGGCTCGTCGAGCTCGTGTGGTCGTTCCGACCTGCCGACACCCCCCGCCCCACGGACCACTCCGAGGTCCCCACCGTCTCGGAGGAGAGCAAGGCCCTCTCGAAGGCCTTGCGCAAGAAGGGTTTCGCCTTCGTCGGGCCGACGACGATGTACGCCCTCATGGAGGCCGTCGGCATCGTCGACACGCACCTGGTCACGAGCCACCGGCGCGGTACGAGCGGCGTCTGGCCCGACTGACGGCGGGCTCAGCCGTCCAGGACGGCACGGGCCGCGTTGTGCCCCGGGATGCCGCTGACCCCGCCGCCGCGCCGAGCGCCCGCTCCCGCGAGCAGGAGCGAAGAGTACGGCGTCTCGACCCCCCACGTGCCGACCTCCGGGTCACGCTCGGCCCACGGCCACTGCAGCGACCGGTGGAAGATGTTGCCGCCCGGCAGGCCGAGCGAGCGCTCGAGGTCCACGGGGCTCCTCACCTCGAGGCACGGCCGGCCGTCGGCGTCGCGCAGCAGGACGTCCTCGATCCGCTCGGCGAGGACCGAGTCGAGCGAGCGCAACGTCGCCGCCAGGGCGGCCGCCGTCGCGGCGTCGTTGTCCTCGCGGAACAGCCGGGCCGGCAGGTGGAGGCCGAACAGCGTCAGCGTCTGCGCGTCCGAGGCGGCGAGTCGGGGGCCGAGGATCGAGCGGTCGCTCAGGGTGTGGCAGTAGACCTCGCACGGCGGCAGGTCGGGGATGCGTCCGGCGGCGGCCGCGGCGTAGGCGTCCTCGAGCTGGCGGTAGCCCTCGTTGACGTGGAAGGTGCCGGCGAAGGCGGCCCGGGGATCGGCGCTCGGGTCGCGCAGCCGCGGCAGCCGCGTCAGGAGCATGTTGACCTTGAGCTGGCTGCCCTCGACGTCGTCCTCGGTCGGCACGGGGTCGGCGCCGGCGGCGGCGAGCAGCCGGTTGAGGACGGTGGGCGCACAGGCGGCGAGCAGCGAGGTGCCCCGGACACGGCCGCCGGCGCTGCCGGCGTCGATCCCGCTGCCGCCGGCCCACGCGACCTCGCCCGTCGACGGGTCGAGGCTCGTGACGTCTGCCCCGGTGACGATGCTCGCCCCGGCCTCGACCGCGGCCCGGGCGAGCGCGTCGGTCAGGGCGCCCATGCCGCCGACGGGCACGTCCCAGTCGCCGGTGCCACCGCCGACGAGGTGGTAGAGGAAGCACACGTTCTGGCGGAGGTCGTCACCGCGCAGTGAGGCGAACGTGCCGATGAGGGCGTCGGTGGCGATGATGCCGCGGAGGGTGTCGTCGTCGGTCACCGACTCGACCAGCTCACCGACCGGGCGCGTCGTCAGCGCGTCGAACAGCTCGGGGTCGCCCGACAGGCCGCGGACGTGCTCGCGACTGGCCAGCGGCTCGAGAACCGTGGGGAAGACCTTCGCGGCGAGTCCTGCCATGCGGCCGTAGAGCTCGGTCCACCCCGCCCAGGCGTCCTCGCCGCCGGTGAGGTCCCGGAAGGCGGCCCGCGTCGCGGCGGCGTCCGCGGTGTCGACGAGCAGACCCCGCCGGGGGTCGGCCGGCACCGGCGTGTACGAGGAGTAGCGGCGGCGGACCAGCTGCACGTCGAGGTCGAGGTCGGTGAGGATCTTCCGGGGCAGCAGCGACACGAGGTAGGAGTAGCGCGACAGCCGAGCGTCGACACCGGCGAAGGCGCGCGCCGACACTGCGGCACCACCGACGTGCTCGCCCCGCTCGAGCACGAGGACCCGGCGACCCGCGCGGGCGAGGTACGCGGCCGCGGTCAGGCCGTTGTGACCGGCGCCGATGACGATGTCGTCGTAGTGCACCCCCGTCACCCTAGCCACCACGCTGAACCCGGAACACACCGAGAAGCAGCCAACGCGACCGGGAGTACCGGGTGGCGGTTGGCTCCTGCTCGGTGTGTTGCGGGGGGCGGGGGGCGCGACCTGACCGAACTGGGCGGCCTCGTGCTCGTCGCCGCCGGAGTCCTCGCCGTCGCCGCCGCTCGCCGAGGAGCGTCGCCGACGCGCCGGCCGGGACGAGACGTACTGACGCGTCCCGGCGCCGACCGTGTGAGGTGACCGATGCGTCCGTCCCCTTCTGGAGCGGGTCGCCGCGTGGCAAGGTCGGAGCATGACCGACGTGACCGACGCACCCTCGACGACGAGCGCGACCGACGCCTACCGCGCCGCCCGGGACCGGCTGCTCGACCTGCGCGGTGACCACGCCCGCGCCGTCGCCGAGTTCGCGTGGCCGGAGCTCGGCGACCGGTTCTGCTGGGCCGTCGACTGGTTCGACGCGATCGCGCGCGGCAACGACCGGCCCGCGCTGACGATCGTCGAGGAGGACGAGTCGTCCTCGACGGTCAGCTTCGACGACATGGCCCGCCGCTCGGACCGCGTCGCGGCCTGGCTCGGGTCGCTCGGCGTGCGCCGCGGTGACTCGGTGATCCTCATGCTCGGCAACCAGGTCGAGCTGTGGGAGACGATGCTGGCCGTCATGAAGCTCGGCGCCGTCATCGTGCCGACGACGACGGCCGTCGGCCCCGGCGACCTCGCCGACCGGATGGAGCGGGTCAGCGCCCGGGCCGTCGTGACCAACGCGTCGGAGGTGCACAAGCTCGACGAGCTCCCCGGTGACTACGTCCGCGTCGCGGTCGGCAGCGACCCCTCCGGCGATCGTTCCGGCGACCCATCCAGCGGGGCGCCCGAGGGGTGGCACTCCTTCGCCGACGCCCACGCGTCCGACGCCGGTCCCGCGCGGCACCCGGGCACCGGACCGGACGACCGGCTGCTGCTCTACTTCACCTCCGGCACGACGAGCCGGCCCAAGCTCGTCGAGCACACCCAGCGCTCCTACCCCGTCGGGCACCTGACGACGATGTACTGGCTCGGGCTGCGGCCCGGCGACGTCCACCTCAACATCAGCAGCCCGGGCTGGGCGAAGCACGCGTGGTCCTCGTTCTTCGCGCCGTGGATCGCCGAGGCGACGATCTTCGTCTACAACTACGCCCGTTTCGACGCCGCCGCGCTGCTGCGCGTCCTGCGCGACCACGCGGTCACCTCGCTGTGCGCGCCGCCGACCGTGTGGCGGATGCTCATCAAGAGCGACCTGTCGGGCGGGCCCGGTGCGCTGCGCGAGGTCGTCGGTGCCGGCGAGCCGCTCAACCCGGAGGTCATCGCGCAGGTGGAGAAGGCGTGGGGGCTGACGATCCGCGACGGCTACGGCCAGACCGAGACGACACTGTCGGTGGGCAACACACCCGGGTCCCTCGTCAAGCCGGGCTCGATGGGTCGGCCGCTGCCCGGCTACCCGGTCGTGGTGGTCGACCCCGTCACCACCCTGCCGGTCACCGAGGCCGACCCGGACGGCAACCGCGAGGGCGAGATCTGCCTCGACCTGACGCACCGGCCCGTGCCGCTCATGACCGGCTACCAGGGCGACGAGACGCGCAACGCCGAGGCGATGGCCGGCGGTTTCTACCACACCGGCGACGTCGCGTCCGTCGACGCCGAGGGCTACATCTCCTTCGTCGGCCGGACCGACGACGTCTTCAAGGCCAGCGACTACAAGATCAGCCCGTTCGAGGTCGAGTCGGTCCTCATCGAGCACCCGGCCGTCGCGGAGGCGGCCGTCGTGCCGGCCCCCGACCCGGTGCGTCTGGCCGTGCCCAAGGCCTACATCGCCCTCGCCCCCGGCCACGAGCCCGGGGAGGAGACGGCCCGTTCCATCCTCGCCCACGCCCGCGAGAAGCTCGCGCCGTGGCAGCGTGTCCGCCGCATCGAGTTCTACGAGCTGCCCAAGACGATCTCGGGAAAGATCCGTCGGGTCGAGCTGCGCGGACGCGAGAACGACCTCGACGCGTCGGGTGCCACCCAGCCGCAGGACGAGTGGCGCGACGACCAGTTCCCCGACCTCAGGGGCTGACGCCTCCCGGGACCCGCACCGTGGAGGTGGTCGGGATCGGCGTCCCCGGCGTCGCCGGTGTCGTGGCGCCCCCCGGTGCGGTCGTCGCACCGACGTCCTCGGGGGTCGGCACCGGCAGCGTCCGCAGGGTCGTCTCGTCCACGCGTCCGCACGTCCGGGTCGCCGCCTTCGCCGGCTCGCCCGGCTGGGCCGTGGACCGCTCGGGCCGGTAGGGGTCGATGCGGGCGCCGCTGATGACCTCGACGCTGTCGTAGGCGGGGCGGCCCTCGAGGAGGTTGCGGAAGGTGTAGCGGGTCAGGGAGTTAAGCTCGCAGGCGTTGCCGAAGGCGAGGATGTCGAAGGCGTACGGCTGGCCGTTGAGCTCCTCGCCCTGCCCCTCGGCGTAGTGGGCGACGACGCCGCCACCGGTGAAGGTGCCGACCTGGATCCGGTTGCCGTCGAGCTTCGGCGTGTGCATGTGGCCGTTGACGAGGAGGCGACCCTTCTCGACGCCCTGCGTGGCGTAGGGCTCGTGGGCGACGACGACGTCCGGCTCGGGCTGGTCGGCCATCGTCGCGTTGTACCGGTCGACCGCGGGCTTCTCCTTCGCGACGGGGTCCTCGTTGTCGTCGCCGAAGAACCGCGGGTCGTTGAAGCCGGTGATCCGCAGCCCGTGGAACGACAGCTCGCGCAGCGCGCCCCGGCCGTCCTCGAGGAGCACGACGTTGGGGATGCGGCCGAGGCGGTCGACGAGTGCACGGTCGGTCGCCGAGGACTGGTCGTGGTTGCCGCTGACGAAGACGTACGGCACACCCAGTCGCTGGATCGAGCGGAAGATGCCGGCCGCCTCGGCCTCCTGGACGCGTCCGAAGTTGATGAGGTCACCGCTGTCGATGACGGCGTCGATGCCCTCCTCCTCGACGATCGTGCGCATGAGGGCGTACTGGTTGGCGCCGTGGATGTCGGAGACGAGCAGGATGCGCGCCGACACCGGCTCGCTGACGCTGCCCTGGACGTACTTCTGCTGGAGGGCCTGCGTCACGGCGAGCAGGTTGCGGAAGTAGGGCGTCACCTGCGCGGCCCGGGCCTCGACGTCGGCGAGCAGCCCGGCGTTGCGCTGGACGACGCCGAGGACCCCGGTCGTGCGGTACTCGGCGAACCGCGCCGGCTGGTAGGTCACCGCGATCCCGCCGAAGGTGCCGGCGCACGCGACGACCATGGCCGAGGCGACGAACGCGACGTGGTGCCGCCGGGTGGTGCGCTGGCGGATGTAGTGGGACGCGAGGGACAGGAGCACCGCGATGGCGAGGGCGCCGAGCAGGAAGCGGACGCCGACGCCGACCGCCGCCTGCGTGATGGCGCCGGAGACCTCGTCCCCCGAGGGCTGGAGCGACCGGATGTCGACGTCGGGCCGGGTGAAGAGGTTGGTGATCTCCTCGCGCACGGCGACCTGCACGTCGAGGCCCGGCGCGAGGATCGGCGAGGCGAAGGCGACGTCGACGTCCCCGATGATCGTCGGGGAGTGCAGCACGGCCGTGTGCCGCGGGATGGGGTCGAGGCGCAGCACCGCCCGGTACTGCGACGTCTCGACGACGGTCGGGGCGAGGTTGGTCGCGGCCACCCCGCCGAGGTAACAGGCGGCGAGGACCGCGACCCAGCTGAGCACGTGCGACCCGCGGCGCAGCCAGTGGCCGTCGCCGGACAGCAGGTCCCGCACGCGTCGCACCGCCTCACCCTAACCGGCGGATGCGGCGCGCCCTCCGACGTGTCGGGCGTGCCGAGCAGCCCGTGGCCGACGTCCGAAGTGTCCGCCTCGACGGCGACGCGCCGACGCCGCCGAGACACCGGGCGTTCACCTGCGGCTGCTGGCATCGGACCGGAAGGGAGGAGCCATGGGTCCAGCTCGCCGCCGCCACGTCGTCGTGGTCCTGCTCGTCGCCTACGTCGTGCTGCTCCTCTTCGGGCGGAGGGTCCTCGGTGAGGACGCCGGCGTCGCCGTGCTCGTGGGCAGCTTCGTCCTCGGGTTCGCGTGGCTGACCCTGCTCGTCGCGCCCTGGGCGGCCCGCGGGCGACCGCGTCCGCGCAGTGCCGTGCGCGGGTCCCGTCCGCGTCGGTGACCCACCCTCACGAGTCGAGGTGATCCGTCGCGGTCGGGCGCGAGCGGATACCTCAACCGCGGGTGGCTCGCGGGTGGCGCAGACGCTGCTCAGGGGTGGCTCAGAGGTACTGGCCGGTGGGACCGCTGTCAGCCTGCGGGTGGTGGCCCGGGTGCACGCCGGGGGGTGTGCCGTACGACGCGCCGGGGCCCGGGGGCAGCGCCCGCATCTGCTGGAGCTGCTGCTGGGCCGCCATCTGCTGGGCGACGAGCGCGGTCTGGATGCCGTGGAACAGGCCCTCGAGCCAGCCGACGAGCTGGGCCTGGGCGATGCGCAGCTCGGAGTCGCTCGGCTCGTCGCTGCGGAAGGGTAGCGCGATGCGGTCGAGCTCCTCGACGAGCTCGGGCGCGAGGCCGCCCTTGAGCTCCTCGAGGGACCGGTGGTGGATGTCCGCGAGACGGCGCCGCCCGGCCTCGTCGAGAGGAGCGTTGCGCACCTCCTCGAGCAGCTGCTTGATCATCGAGCCGATGCGCATGACCTTGGCCGGCTCCTCGACGAGGTCCGCCGGGTTGGTCCGCTCGCGGTCCTCCTCGTCCCGGCCCCGGCCGGTGCCGTCCGCGTCGCCTGCCCGGTCGTCGCCGTCGCCGCCGGGGCCGGCGGAGACCCCCATGCCGTCGGGGGTCACGACGACGACGCGCTGCTGCTCGTTGCCGCCCGCGTCGCCCGAGCCGTCGGGCCGGCCGCCCCACGTGCTGCCGGTGCTCCCCGTGCTGCCGGTGCTGCCAGGTCCCTGTCTCTTATACACATCTGACGCTGCCGACGACGGA
>NZ_JBNDHY010000159.1:0-9645 GCF_056755315.1 Monashia sp. HAY1-2A | reverse complement strand
TACTACGCTTTTTGTGGGCTCGGAGATGTGTAGAAGAGACATGGCTTGCGTCGTCCGTGGTGCGGCGGGCTCGGGGAGCCCGCCGGGAGTCCGGACCGCCGGTCACTCGGCGGCGGCGGTCTCGCTGGTCTGCTCGCTGGTCTGCTCGGTCGTCTGCGCGGCGGGTGCCTCCGGCGCGGCCGTGGCGGCCTCGCCCTCGGCGGGGGTACCGGCCCGGTCCCGGGCTCGTCGCTGCTCGGCGCGGGCCTCGGCCTTCTTCTTCGTCGGTCCGATCACCATGATCATGTTGCGGCCGTCCTGCTTCGGCGCCGACTCGACGTAGCCGAGCTCGGCGATGTCGTCGGCGAGACGCTCGAGCAGGCGGCGGCCGAGCTCGGGGCGCGACTGCTCGCGACCGCGGAACATGATCGTCACCTTGACCTTGTCGCCGGCCTTGAGGAACCGCTCGACGTGGCCCTTCTTGGTGCCGTAGTCGTGCGGGTCGATCTTCGGACGGAGCTTGATCTCCTTGATGACCGTGTTGACCTGGTTCTTGCGGGCTTCCCGTGCCTTCATGGCGGCTTCGTACTTGAACTTGCCGAAGTCCATGAGCTTGGCGACCGGCGGCTTGGCCATGGGGGCCACCTCGACGAGGTCGAGGTTCGCCTCCTCGGCCAGACGCAGCGCGTCCTCGACGCGCACGATGCCGACCTGCTCACCGTTGGGGCCAACCAGACGCACTTCCGGGACCCGGATGCGCTCGTTGATGCGAGGCTCGCTGATGTGGTGCTCCTAAGTTCGATGACTGGTGTGACCTGCGGGAACTGCTCTGCTGGTGCCTGACCCGGAACGAGAAAAGGCTCCTCGTGGGTGCACGAGGAGCCCTGGGTCACGCGGGCGGTGCCGTCACCGGCACCGCACACGGCTCGCCGGTGCCGACCGCACAGCCGTGCGGCGACGCTCCGTCGAGCGGACCTGGGACCCGGCGACCTGCTGGTCGTCGCGGGTGGAAGCGAGCTTCTCTTGCACGTCGTCCCCGCTCCGGCCCGGAGGCGCGAGGCGTGGACGACTGGTCAGTGCTCAAGGGTAGCAGCCGGGACGCCCGGTACCGAATCGACGCCGGGCGCGACCGCGGCGCGGGGGCCCGCACCACCGCGCCGACCCCTGGCGCGTCCGCGGGGCGCGAGGGCCCCGGCGAGGGCGACGACGACGCCGATGGCCGACACCGACAGGAACCCCCACTGCCAGCCTGCCCGGTCGATGGCGAATCCGGCGATGGGCGCACCGAGCGCGGAGCCGGCCGTCATGGCCGAGCCGTGCCACCCCATCATCTCCCCGCGGTGCCGCTCGGGCACGAGGCGGCTCAGCTGCTCGACGGTCGCGGTGATGGTGGGCGCGCAGAGGACACCGCACACCGTGACGAGGACGGCGAAGGCCGGGACCCCGGCGGCGAGGGCGACCGGCGCCGTGGTGGCCGCGAGGCCCGCGAGCAGCCAGAACACCGAGACCGACCGGTGCCAGGCGCCGTAGACGAGGCCACCGACGAGCGACCCGAGACCCCACAGCGCCAGGACCCAGCCGATGGACGCGGTCGAGCCGAACGTGCGCAGGGCGGCGACGACCGACACGTCCGTGCCGGAGAGCACGAGCGTCGAGCACGCGGCAGCGAGCAGGACGGCGGCGACGGGCAGCGTCACGAAACCGGGCAGCCCGAGCCGTCCGACGGAGGCGCGCCCGCCCGCCTTGGGCACGCCGGCGTCACCCGCCGCCCGGGCTTCGTCGTCGGCGCGGTGGGCCTCGGCCGGGCCCGTCGGCGTCGACGTCAGGGGCGGGTTGACGAGCCACAGGACGAGCCCGGCGGCGACCGAGGCCATCTCGCAGACGAAGAGCGCCCACCCGGTGTCCCACGACGTGGCGAGCCAGACGCCGATGGCCGGGCCCGCCATGAAGGACAGCTCGGTGGCCGACGAGTCGAGCGACAGGGCGGTGCGGCGCTGGTCGCTCGGCACCGACCGGATGATGACCTGGCGGAGGATGGAGAACGTCGGCACGACGAACAGCCCGGCGAGCGCGGCGAGGCCCACCAGCGGGGCGTAGTCCACCCAGGGCGCGATCGACCAGCAGACGACCTGGACGACCAGCGAGGGGCCGACGGTGCGACGCAGGCCGATCCGGTCGAGCAGGCGACCGCGCCACGGGCCCGAGACCGCGACGGCGACCGTGGAGGCGGCCGAGACCAGCCCGGCCGCGCCGTAGCTGCGCCCCAGGCTCGTGACGACGTGCAGCGTGAGGATGACGGCGCCGGCCCACATCGGCACGCGGATGAGGAAGCCGAGCAGCAGCGCGCGTCGGGTGTCGCGGTCGGCGAGCACCGGCCCGTACTTCCGGAGGTCCATGTGGCCAAGACAACCACCCGCCGCCGACAGCTCGCACCCGGGTTTCGCCGGGTCGTCGGGCAGCGGCCAGGCGGCGGCCAGGCGGCGGCCATGCAGGGGTGGTGATGCCTTGTGGCGGCTGGGCAAGAGCGGAAAGGTGGGGTCATGGCAAAGACGCCCGGCAGATCAGACCTCCCTGCGGCCCCCAGCCCCGCCTCGCCGCAGGACATCCGCAACGTCGTCCTCGTCGGCCCCGGCGGCGCCGGCAAGACGGCCCTCTTCGAGGCCCTGCTCGCGGCCCGCGTGCCGGGCCAGCGCACCGGTGGCCCGGGCCCTACCGACCACGTGCGCACGACGACGTTGACCGCAGCCTCCTTCGACAGCGGCGGCGTCGTCCTCAACCTCCTCGACACCCCCGGCTACCCCGACTTCGTCGGCGAGCTGCGGGCCGGGCTCCGGGCGGCCGACGCAGCGGTCTTCGTCGTCTCGGGCGCCGACGACATCGACCGCCCCGTCGCACTGCTCTGGCGCGAGTGCGCGGCCGTCGGGATGCCGCGGGCCGTCGTCGTCACCCACCTCGACCAGCCACGCGCCGAGTTCGCGGCGACCGTCGAGACGTGCCGTCGCACCTTCGGGGACGCGCGGGCCACGCACTGGCCGGTCCTGCAGGACGGCGCGGTGACGGGGGTCGTCGGACTGCTCACCGGCGAGACGTCGGCCGAGCACGAGGACGCCCGCAGCGCGCTCATCGAGTCGGTCATCGAGGAGTCCGAGGACGCGACGCTGCTCGACCGCTACCTCGAGGGCGAGCCCCTCGACACGGCCTCCCTGCTGGCGGACCTGCGCACCGCCATCGAGCTCGGCTCGTTCTTCCCGATCCTGCCGGTCTCGCCGCTGACCGGCGCCGGTGTCGAGGAGCTGCTCGGGGTCATCGAGGGCGCCTTCCCCGACCCGACCGTGCACCCGCTGCCGATGGTGACCACCCCCGCCGGCGGCCACGTCTCGGGGGTCGTGTGCGACCCCGACGCGCCCCTCGTCGCCGAGGTCGTCCGCACGACGACCGACCCGTACGTCGGGCGCCTGTCGCTGGTGCGCGTGTTCTCCGGCACGCTGCGCGTCGACGACACCGTCCACGTCTCCGGCCACCTCGGCGACTTCGTCGGGCACGACGTCGCCGGCCACCCGGCCCATGACGACGACGAGCGCGTCGGGCCCCTCGCCTCACCCTTCGGCGACGCGCACCGACCCCGCGGCAACGCCGTGGCCGGCGACCTCGTCCTCGTCTCGAAGCTGACGCGGGCCGAGACCTCCGACACCCTGTCCTCCCCCGACCGGCCGGCCGTCGTCGCCCCGTGGCTGCTGCCCGAGCCGCAGCTGCCGGTCGCCATCCACGCCGCGACGAAGTCCGACGAGGACAAGCTCGCCGGCGCACTGCAGCGGATCGTCGCCGAGGACGTCACGGTGCGGCTCGACCACTCGGTCGAGACGGACCAGGTCGTGCTCTGGACGATGGGCCAGGCCCATGTCGACGACCTCATCGGGCGGCTGTCCGACCGGTACGGGGTGACCGTGGAGGCCGAGCCGTACCGCACCGCCCTGCGCGAGACCTTCGTGCGGTCCTGCTCGGTGCAGGGCCGGCACGTCAAGCAGTCCGGGGGCCACGGCCAGTACGCGGTGTGCTCGATCCAGATCGAGCCGCTGCCCCGCGGCGCGGGGTTCGAGTTCGTCGACAAGGTCGTCGGCGGCGCCGTGCCGCGGCAGTTCATCCCGTCGGTGGAGAAGGGCGCCCGGCTCCAGCTCGAGAAGGGGTTGCTGACGGGCCACCCGGTCGTCGACGTGCGGGTCACCCTCGTCGACGGCAAGGCGCACTCGGTCGACTCCTCCGACGTCGCCTTCCAGACCGCGGCCGCCCTGGCGCTCAAGGAGGCCGCCAACGAGTCGACGATGGCCCTGCTCGAGCCGATCGACCGCGTCGACATCACGATCGCCGACGAGTACCTCGGCGCCGTCATGTCCGACCTGCGCGGCCGGCGTGGCCAGGTGCTCGGCACCGAGCCGGCCGACGGCATCGACGACGGCGGCGGGTGGACGGTCGTCCATGCCGAGGTCCCCGCGGCGGAGCTGTCCCGCTATCCCATCGACCTGCGGTCGGTCTCGCACGGCACCGGGTCGTTCACGCGCGAGCCGGTCCGGCACGACCTGCTACCCGCGGACAAGGCCAAGGAACTGCTCCGAGGCTGAGGCGTCGGTCAGGAATCGAGAAGCGCCACAGGTTCGCCCGCACCTAGCGTGGACGGCGCCGGGTGGCCCGCGACCGCGCGCCGCCTCGCCCGGCACGGCGCCGCGCGACGTACGCTCGGGCCGGACGACGACGACGCACACTGCCGGCAGGACGGGGAGACACGATGGCCACAGGCACGACGACGACCGACGCGCGCACGAGACCGGCTGGTGCACCGAGCCGCCCGGCCGCCCACGCGGCCGACCGCCACGACCTCATCCGGGTGCAGGGTGCGCGGGAGAACAACCTCAAGGGCATCGACGTCGAGATCCCGAAGCGTCGCCTCACCGTCTTCACCGGAGTGTCCGGCTCGGGCAAGAGCTCGCTCGTCTTCAGCACGATCGCCGCCGAGTCGCAGCGCATGATCAACGAGACCTACAGCACCTTCGTCCAGGGCTTCATGCCCTCGCTCGCGCGACCCGAGGTCGACGTCATCGAGGGGATCACGACGGCGATCCTCGTCGACCAGGAGCGGATGGGCGCCAACGTCCGCTCGACGGTCGGCACCGCCACCGACGCCAACGCGATGCTCCGGGTGCTCTTCAGCCGCATCGGCGAGCCGTTCGTCGGACCGCCGACCGCCTTCGCCTTCAACGTCCCCACCCGCAAGGCGAGCGGCATCATGACCTCCGACACCGGAGAGAAGCGCGTGGCCCGCAACGTCGTCTACCTCGGCGGCATGTGCCCGGCCTGTGAAGGGCGCGGCAGCATCTCCGACCTCGACCTCGGCGCGATCGTCGACGAGAGCAGATCGCTCGTCGACGGTGCGATCCTCGTGCCCGGGTACACCGCCGACGGCTGGATGGTGGCGGCGTTCAAGGCCGCGGTGCCACCGGACGTGCCGATCAGGGACTTCACGCCCGAGCAGCGCCAGGACTTCCTCTACGGCGAGCCGCGCAAGGTGAAGGTCGAGAAGATCAACGTCACCTACGAGGGCCTGATCCCGAAGATCCGCAAGTCGATGTTCAGCAAGGACGTCGACTCGCTGCAGCCGCACATCCGTGCCTTTGTCGAGCGCGCAGCGGTCTTCGCTCCCTGCCCCGCCTGCGAGGGAACCCGCCTCAACGAGGCGGCGCGGTCCTCGAAGATCAACGGCAGCAGCATCGCCGACGTGTGCGCGATGCAGATCACCGACGCCGCCGAGTGGGTGCGCGGCATCCGGGACCGGTCGGTCGCCCCGCTCGTCGGCAACCTGCTGCACCTGTTCGACTCGTTCGTCGAGATCGGGCTGGGCTACCTGTCCCTCGACCGTCCGGCCGGCACGCTCTCGGGCGGGGAGGCCCAGCGCACCAAGATGATCCGTCACCTGGGGTCGGCGCTCACCGACGTGACGTACGTCTTCGACGAGCCGACCATCGGCCTGCACCCGCACGACATCCAGCGGATGAACAGGCTGCTGCTCGAGCTGCGCGACAAGGGCAACACGGTGCTCGTCGTCGAGCACAAGCCCGAGACCATCGTCATCGCCGACCACGTCGTCGACCTCGGCCCGGGGGCCGGCACCGCCGGCGGCACGGTCTGCTTCGAGGGCGACGTCGCGGGGCTCGAGGCCTCCGACACCCTCACCGGTCGACACCTGCACTACCGGGCCTCGCTCAAGGACCGGGTGCGGACGGCTCGGGGCGCCATCGAGATCCGCGGAGCGTCCTCGCACAACCTGCAGGACGTCGACGTCGACGTGCCGCTCGGGGTGCTCTGCGTCGTCACCGGTGTCGCCGGCTCGGGCAAGAGCTCGCTCATCCACGGCTCGCTCGCGGGCCACGAGGACGTCGTCGTCATCGACCAGGGCGCCATCAAGGGCTCCCGCCGCAGCAACCCGGCGACGTACACGGGGCTGCTCGAGCCCATCCGCAAGGCGTTCGCGAAGGCCAACGGCGTCAAGCCGGCTCTCTTCAGCGCGAACTCCGAAGGCGCCTGCGAGAGCTGCAACGGCAACGGCATGATCTACACCGAGCTCGGGTTCATGGAGACCGTGGCGACGTTGTGCGAGGAGTGCGGCGGCAAGCGGTTCCAGGCCTCGGTCCTCGAGCTGAGGTTCGGTGGCCTGAACATCGCCGAGGTGCTCGAGCTGCCGGTGGCCGAGGCTCACGCATTCTTCGCGTCCGGGGAGGCGAGGACGCCGGTCGCGGCGTCGATCCTGCAGCGGATGGAGGACGTCGGCCTCGGCTACCTCAAGCTCGGGCAGCCCCTCAACACCCTCTCGGGCGGCGAGCGCCAGCGGCTCAAGCTGGCGATGCGCATGGGCGAGAAGGGCGGCGTCTACGTCCTCGACGAACCGACCACCGGACTGCACCTCGCCGACGTCGACAACCTGCTGCGGCTGCTCGACCGGCTCGTCGACTCCGGCAAGTCGGTCATCGTCATCGAGCACCACCAGGCCGTCATGGCGCACGCGGACTGGGTCATCGACCTGGGGCCGGGCGCGGGGCACGACGGCGGACGCGTCGTCTTCGAGGGGACGCCGGCGGCCCTCGTCGCCGGGCGGGCGACCCTCACCGGACAGCACCTCGCCGAGTACGTCCGCGCCTGAGGCGTCGCGCACACGGCAACGGCCGGCCGGGCGGGTGCCCGGTCGGCCGTTCCGTCGTGCTGCGACGACGCAGTGGGTGACGTCGGCTGGTGATGCCAGCCGGTGCCGTCGGCTGGTGGTGTCAGCTGGCCCGTGCGTGCGATGCAGGGGTGGGAGTCACCGGCGCAGCAGGGCGGCCGCGTCGAGCGGCGAGGTCGACGGGCGGCGCGACGGCCCGGCCGCCGCGCGCGGGCCGCCGCGTGAGGCGCTCGGGGTCGGCCTGGGCCACGGCCTGGATCCCGGCGGCGATGCGGTCGAGGTCACGGTCACGCGCGCCGAGGCGGCTTGCGCTGCCGGCGAGGTGGCCGCGCCGAGCGGAGGCGGCCAGCGCTCGGAGGGAGTCGAGGGAGAGAATGCGTGTCGTCGTCATGACTCCATGATGCAACGTTGCACCATTCAGCACAAGCGATGCTTTCTTCACAACCATTAAGCCCTACTGTAGTATTGGGTCATGCTCGACACCCACCGCCTCCGCGTCTTCCGCTCCGTCATGGCCAGCGGTTCCATCCAGGCCGCCGCGGACAACCTCGGCTACACCCCGTCGGCCATCAGCCAGCAGATCTCGGCCCTCGCCCGGGAGACCGGGCTGACGCTCTTCGAGCGCGAGGGACGCGGCCTGGCCCCCACGGCCGCGGCCCGCGCGCTCGTGGCGAACACCAACGAGCTCATGGGGCAGCTGAGCCGCCTCGACGGCGTCGTGAGCGACCTGCGCGAGGGGCGCTCCGGGCGGCTCACCATCGGCTACTTCGCCTCCGCGGGCGCCGAGTGGATGCCGACCCTGGCCCGGCGCCTCACGACCGAGCTGCCCGACCTCACCCTCGAGCTCGTCCTGACCGAGTTCCCCGAGCACGTCGGTGTGACGCTCGACCTCGACATCGTCATCGACACCCCGGGAGCCCAGGACCCTCCGGGCTCGCGGCGCGTACCCCTCGCCGTCGACCCGTACGTCGTCATCCTGCCGGCCGACCACCCACTCGCCGGCGAGGACGAGGTGGGCCTGGCCCAGCTCGCCGGCGACAGCTGGATCCGCAACGACCTGCCGAACACCGCGTGCTCGCGGATCTTCGCGGCGGCGTGCGAGTCCGCCGGTTTTCAGCCGCACTTCGCCGTGCAGGCCCAGGACCACTACACGGCCATCGCCTTCGTCAAGGCCGGCGTCGGTGTCACCGCGGTACCGCAGTTGGCGGCCCACGTCATCCCGTCCGGTGTACGGGTGCTGCCCCTGACCGCACCGACTCCGGTGCGCCACATCGCGGCCGTCGTGCGCGACCCTGCGGGCAACAGCGCCGCGCAGCGCGCGGTCGAGCTGCTGCAGGAGCTCATCGGCTGACCCGGCCTGGCGACGGCTCGGTGCGTGCCGCCTGTGCCCCCGTCGCCCCGATGCCCAGCTCGCCTCAGAGGCGAACGAGCATCTTGCCGGTGTTCTCCCCGCGCAGGACGCCGAGGAAGGCGTCGACGGCGTGCTCGATGCCGTCGACGAACGTCTCGCGCGTGGTCAGGGTGCCGTCGGCGATCCAGCCCGCGGCTCGTTGTGCGTACTCGCCGGCGAGGTCCCAGTGGTCACCGACGAGGAAGCCGGTGATCGTGCCACGCGTCTGGATGAGCCGGGACAGGTTGCGGGGTCCCGGCTGCGGCTCGGTGGCGTTGTAGACCGAGATGGCCCCGCAGATCGCGATGCGACCGCCGCGGGAGAGCGAGCCGATGGCGGCCTCGAGGTGGTCGCCGCCGACGTTGTCGAAGTACACGTCGACGCCGTCCGGCGCTGCCTCGCGGAGCATCGTCGACACCTTCCCGGCGCGGTAGTCGAAGGCGGCGTCGAAGTGCAGGTCCTCGAGCACGTGGCGGACCTTCTCGGGGCCGCCGGCGCTGCCGACGACCCGCGACGCGCCGAGCGCCTTGGCGACCTGCCCTGCCACGCTGCCCACGGCTCCGGCGGCGCCGGAGACGAAGACGACGTCGCCCGGGCGCACCTGTGCCACGCGGGTGAGGCCGGCGTAGGCGGTGAGCCCGGTCATGCCGAGCACGCCGAGGTAGGCCGACGCCGGGGCGATCGTCGTGTCGACGACGCGAACGGCGGACGCGTCGAGCACTGCCACCTCGCGCCAGCCCAGGCCGTGCAGGACGTGGTCGCCGACGGCGACCCCGTCGGCCCGCGACTCCTCGACGACGCCGACGGCTCCCCCGTGCATCGCCTCACCGAGGGCAAAGGGCTCGGCGTAGGACTTGGCATCGCTCATCCTGCCGCGCATGTAGGGGTCGACCGACATGACGACGTTGCGCACGCGGACCTGACCCTCGCCCACCTCGGGCACGTCGCTCGCCACGAGCTCGAAGTCCTCCTGCCGCGGCCAGCCGACCGGGCGTGACAGGAGGCGCACCTCGCGAGGCGGTGTGGTCGTGGCGCTGGTCGTGGCGGTGGGGGTGGCGGGGGACGTGGTGGT
>NZ_JBNDHY010000158.1:0-9642 GCF_056755315.1 Monashia sp. HAY1-2A | reverse complement strand
TCCGTCGTCGGCAGCGTCAGATGTGTATAAGAGACAGCCTGACCTCCGCGCCCCTGACCCCGCGCCGCGGACCCCGTGCCTGAACGGACCGTCTCCGCAACACACCGGGCAGCTGCCAACTCGTCACTGGTACTCCCGTCGGAGTTGACGACTACTCGGTGTGTTGCGGGGACGATCCGGGGTCGCTGGTGGCTGGTGGCCCTGTCGGTCGGGGTGTCGACGCGGGCCTGGCGGGGTGCCCGGGTCAGGCGGAGGGGTCGCGGCCGCGCCAGCGCAGCGGCTCCTCGGCGTACTCCTCCATGACGTGGGCGGCGACGCCGAAGGAGCGCGCGACCTGGAAGAGCACCTCGCCGGCGGCCGCCGGTAGCCCGAGGGCGTGCAGGGCTGCCGCGCCGGCGAGGTCGATGTTCGGCAGGACGCCCGTGCGCTCGGCGACGACACCGGCCAGCGCGTCGAGCCGCTCGAGGACAGCCCCCGTGCCCGGCAGCCGGCGAACCCGGTCGAGGACGAGGGAGGCGCGCGGGTCGCCCTCGGGGTAGAGGAAGTGCCCGAACCCGGGCACGGATCCGTGCGCGCGCACGGCCCGTGCCACGGCGTCGCCGGCGCGCGACCCGTCGGCGAGGAGGGCGTGCGCGGCGACCGGTGCGGCGCCGTGCAACGGTCCGGCCATCGCGGCGTACGCCGCGCCGAGGCAGTCGTACAGTCCCGCGCGGGTCGACGCAGCGACGCGCGCCGCCACGGTCGAGGCCGTCAGGCCGTGGTCGAGCAGGCAGACGAGCAGGACGCCGACGACCTCGGCCGCCTCCGGCGTCGAGCGGCCCCCGAGCGCGGTGAGGGTCAGCTCGGCCAGCGGCCGCATCACCGAACCGCCCCGGGGGACCGGGCTCCGGCGGGTCGAGCCGGTGGCGCCGGTTCCGATGCCGGCCGACAGTGCGACGGCCCCGGCCACGACGCCGGGTGTGGCCTCGCGAACCCGCTCCGGGTCGACGTCGGCCGCGAACGGGTCGGAGGACGCGAGCAGCTGCACCGCCACGGGCACGCGCCGCTCGAGTGGTAGGTGGGCGAGCGCTCGGGCGGCCGGACGGACGGCCGCGGCCAGCGTCGGCATCCGTACGGGAGCGAGGTCTCCGCTCGTGAAGTCCTGTGGTGCAAGCGATCCCAGGACCAGCACCGCAGCGCGTTCAACCGTCTCGGTCGCCACCGCGTCGAGGGGCAGCCCGCGGTAGCGCAGCTCGCCCTCCACCTGGCTGCTGACCGCCGTCGCGACGGTGCGGAACCGCAGCACGGACTGCGGTGTGCCTACCGCGGGCGTCGCCGAGGCCATCGACTCGACCTGGGCGCGGTCGAAGAGGCTCTCCTGCTGGCCCGGACGCCGCTCGCTGCGCAGGAGCCCGCGGCTGACGTAGGCGTAGAGGGTCGCTCGCTTGACGCCGAGACGCTGGGCGGCCTCGGTCGTCGTGATCCACGGGCTGCGCGGTTCGGCCATGCGCTCCTCCTCGGTGGGGCCCGGGTGGACCCGACGGGTGTCGACCGATCGCCACGGACCCGGGCGACATTGACCGGATCAACGTTGACCTGATCAACATTGACGATGTTGATCAACATGGTCGAGGGTGACGAGTGAACCCGAGAGGAGCCCGCCATGTCCACCCCTGAACCCACACCGGCACCCACCGGCCTCGTCATCGTCCCGCCCGGTCTGGCCAAGGTCGTCGTCGCCGACACCGAGATCGGCGACGTCCGCGGCGAGGAGGGCTTCTACCACTACCGGCAGTACTCGGCCGTCGACCTCGCCGAGGCGGTCGGCTTCGAGGACGCCTGGCACCTGCTCTTCCACGGCCGCCTCCCGTCCCGGTCCGAGCGCGACGCCCTGCGCGAGGAGGCCGGCCGGCTCCGCGTCCTGCCACCGGCCCTCGCCGACCTGCTCCCGGCAATCTGCGCCACCACGACCGACTCGCTCCAGGTGCTGCGCACCGCGCTGTCGGCCTGGGGCGGCATCACCGGCCAGCGCCCCCTCTACGACGCCGGCGAGGACGAGCGGCTCGCCTCGGCCATGGCGGCCGTCGCCGTCACGCCGACGATCCTCGCCGCTGCCCACCGGCTCCAGCGCGGCCTCGACCCCGTCCCGGCCGACCCCGACCTCGACCATGCCGCCGACTACCTGCGCATGGTCACCGGCAGGCTGCCCGCCGAGCGCGATGCCCGCGCCGTCGAGCAGTACCTCGTCGCGACGATGGACCACGGTTTCAACGCCTCGACGTTCACGGCGCGCGTCATCGCGAGCACCGGCGCCGACCTCGCCGCCTGCCTCGTCGGGGCGGTCGGTTCCTTCGCCGGCCCCCGCCACGGCGGCGCCCCGAGCCGGGCGCTCGAGGCCCTCGAGGCGATCGGCACGCCGGACCGCGCCGAGCCCTGGGTGCGCGAGCAGGTCGCGCGCGGGGCCCGGATCATGGGCTTCGGCCACGCGGTCTACCGGACGCACGACCCGCGCTCGGAGCTGCTCAAGGGCGTGGCCCGCCGCTGGGACGACCCCCTCGTCGACTTCGCGATCGGCGTCGAGGCCACCATCGAGCGGGTCCTCGCCGAGCTCAAGCCGGACCGCCCGCTCTACGCGAACGTCGAGTACTACGCCGGGGTCGTCATGCGTCTGGCCGGCCTCGAGCCGAGCATGTTCACCCCGACGTTCTGCGTGGCCCGGGCCGTCGGCTGGACCGCGAACATCCTCGAGCAGGCCCGGGACCCGAAGATCATCCGGCCCGCGGCCCGGTACGTCGGCCCACCGCCCCCGCAGCCCGTGCCGGTACGCACGCCGGCCACCGCCTGAACGGCCACGACCCGAACGCCCCGTAGGTTGGTGCTCGGCCGCGGTGACGACGTCGCCGGGTCGGGCGCAGGGGAGGGGGTAGGCATGGAGGCCGGCGATCCGCTCGAGCACGCAGGTGCTGTCGCGCCGACCGGCCGCGACGCGTCCTTCGCGCGCTTCTGGTTCGCCGACGCGGTCTCGAACCTCGGGACGTTCGTCTCGGCACTCGCGCTCCAGCTGCTCCTCATCGAGACCCTCCACGCCGACCAGGTGGACCTCGGCGTCGTGCGGTCGGCGCAGTGGCTGCCCTACCTGCTCTTCGGCCTCGTCGCCGGCGTCGTCGTCGACCGGGTCCGACGCCTGCCGCTGCTCGTCGGCGCCGACGTCCTCTGCGCCGCGCTGCTCGCGACGGTGGGCGTGCTCGCGCTCTACGGACGGCTCACGGTGCCGGTGCTCGCGGTGCTCGTGTTCGTCGTCGGCTCGGCCTCGATGTTCTTCAACGCCGCCCACCAGTCGCTGCTGCCGGCGATCGTGCCGCCGGGGCGGCTGCCCGGGGCCAACGCCCGCCTGTCGCAGACCTACTCGGCCACCCAGTCGCTGGGGCCGCTCGTCGGTGGGGCCCTCGTGCGCCTGCTGTCGGCGCCGGTCGCCGTCCTCGTCGACGCCGCGTCGTACGCGGTCTCCGCGGCCACCCTCACGATGCTGCGCATCGAGGAGCGTCCGCCGGCGCGGGCCCGGCGACGCCACGTGTGGGCCGAGCTGCGCGAAGGGGGCGCCTGGGTCTACCGGCACGCGACGCTCGGGCCCTACGCGATCTCCCTGCACCTGTGGTTCTTCGCCAACGGCATCGTCACGACGGTCCTCGTGTACTTCGCCACCACCGAGCTGCACCTCGACGCGCTCGCGGTCGGCCTCGTGCTCGCCGCCACCGGCGTCACAGGCGTCGTGGGCGCGGGCCTCGCGCCGCGTCTCGGCGTCCGGTTCGGCACCGGGCGCGTCGTCGTCGCGACGGAGTGGGCCAGCCCGCTGGCCTACGCGCTGCTGCTGCTCGCCCGCCCCGGGCCGTGGGCCCTGCCGTGGCTGCTGCTCGCCAACGCCCTCTTCGGCCTCGCCATGGGTGTCAAGGACCCGCTGACCATGAGCCACCGCAACCTCGTGACGCCCGACCGGCTCCGCGGCCGGATGAACGCGACGATCCGCTCGCTGAACTGGGGGTCGATCGCGATCGCGGCGCCGCTCGGCGGGTGGCTGGCGGCCACGTGGGGCAACCGGTTCGCGATCGGCGCCGGGGTGCTCGGGCTCGCCGTCGCAGCCCTCGTGCTCTGGCGCTCGCCGTACCGGCACGTCACGGTCGAGGGGGAGCGTTCGGCCGGCGTCCGGGCGTGACAACGGGCCCCGACCACCTCGGTCGGGGCCCGTTCGGCGTGGCCCGAGGGAGCAACCGGGCCACGCACCACGCATCCGGCGTCCCCCAACGGTAGGGGCCGGACGCCGCGCCCGGCACCCGCTGCGGGTCTGCACTCGGCAAGGACTTCGCAGGCGCAGGTCGGCTGCGGGTAAGGACGTCCTGTCGAACTGCTGGGGGAACCGTCGTCGACCCTGCTCGTTCGAGGTATCCGGTCGCGGTCTGCTGCGATCGGATACCTCGACCCCGGTGCCCGTCGGGCGCGTCAGCCGGTGGTGCGGGCTCGGGGGTGCCCGGCAGTACGGTCGGAACATGGGCACCCACACCTCGGTCCTCGACGTCACGACCATGCGCTCACGCCTCGACGGGCTGCGCCGGCACGCCGCGGAAGCCGGCCTCTCCTCCGTCGTCGTCGCGCCGGGGTCCGACCTGCGCTACCTCGTCGGCGTGGCCGGGTCGTCGTTCGAGCGGCTCACCGCGCTCGTCGTGCCCACCGACGCGTCCGTGGCGCCGGTCTTCGTCTCGCCGAGGCTGGAGTTCGCCGGGCTCGGCCACGTGCCGTTCGGCGACCTCGGCGTCGAGGTGCGCACGTGGGTCGACGGGGAGGACGCCTACGCCCTGGCGCTCGCAGGGGTGCCCCGCGGCCCGGTGGCCGTGTCCGACATGACGCCGGCACTGCACGCGCTGCGGCTGCGCGACGCGGGTGCCGCCGAGCAGCAGCTGGCCGGGCCGGTCCTGCGGGAGCTGCGGATGCGCAAGGACGCCGTCGAGCTCGAGCAGCTGCGTCTCGCCGGTGCCGCCATCGACCGCGTCCATGCCCGCGTGGGGGAATGGCTGCGCCCGGGCCGCACCGAGGCGGAGGTGGCCGCCGACATCGCGGCCGCGATCGTCGAGGAAGGCCATGCCGCAGCCGATTTCGTCATCGTCGGCTCGGGGCCGAACGGCGCGAGCCCGCACCACGAGGTCAGCGACCGCGTCGTGCAGCAGGGCGACGTCGTCGTCGTCGACATCGGCGGACCGCTGCCCTCGGGCTACAACTCCGACAGCACCCGCACCTACGCCGTCGGGTCACCGACCGAGCCCGACGTCGCCGAGGCCTACGCGGCGCTGCAGGCCGCGCAGCAGGCGTCGGTCGACGCCGTCCGGCCCGGCGTCACGTGCCAGGACGTCGACCGCGCCGGGCGTGCCGTGCTCGCCGAGGCCGGCCTCGCCGAGCACTTCATCCACCGCACCGGCCACGGCATCGGCCTCGACGTCCACGAGGAGCCGTACGTCGTCGAGGGCAACGACCTGCCTCTCGAGGCGGGCATGACCTTCAGCATCGAGCCCGGCGTCTACCTCACCGGACGCTGGGGGGCGCGCATCGAGGACATCGTCGCCGTCACCGAGTCCGGCGTCGAGCGGTTCAACACCCGCCCCAGGGAGCTGACCGTCCTGTAGCGTCCGACCGCGGAGGGCGTCAGGAGTCGAAGCCGACGCCGAGGCGGTCGAGCGCGCGCAGCCAGAGGTTACGGCGCCCGGTGCGGTCCTCGGCGGCGAGCGAGGCGCGCGTCGCGGTGACGGCCGCGTAGCGCACGGGCTCGGGAGGGAAGGGCACCGGCTTGCGCCGGACCATGCCGAGCCGCGTCCGTTCCGTGTCGCGGCCGTCGACGAGGTCGAGGGCCACGGCCGCCCCGAACCGGGTCGAGGCCACGCCGAGCCCGGTGTACCCGACGGCGTAGGCCATCCGGCCGCCCAGGGCCGTGCCGAACACCGGCGTGAACCGCGACGTCGTGTCGATGACGCCGGCCCAGCGGTGCGTGAACCGGATGCCGTCGAGCTGCGGGAAGATGTCGAGGAAGTGGTCGGCGAGCAGGCCGTGCGAGGCGTCGTTCTGCTCGAGCGCGGGATCGATGCGTCCCGGGAAGTGGTAGTTGGCGTCGTAACCGCCGAAGAGGACGCGGTCATCGAGCGTCCTTCTGTAGTAGTGGAACTGGTTGCCCGCGTCGGTGAGGCCCTCCCGCCCAGCCCAGCCGATGGCGGCCAGCTGCGCAGGGCTCAGCGGCTCGGTCATGAGGACGTGGTCGTAGACCGGCAGCACCCACGCGCTGAACCGACGCAGCACCCCCTGCGACGCGTTGGTGCCGATGACGACGCGGCCGGCATGGATCGACCCGCCCTCCAGCCCGACCCGCACGCCGGGGCCCTCAGAGTCGAATCCCGTTGCCCGCGTGTGCTCGTGGATCCGGACGCCGAGCGACTCCGCGGCGCGCGCGAGCCCCCAGACGAGGCGAGCGGGGTCGACGAGCGCGACCTCCGGGTGGAACATGCCCGCCAGGTACAGCGGGGAGTCGACCCGGGCCCGGGCCTGAGCCGCATCGAGCAGCTCGACGGGGACACCGTGGGTCCGGTGCAGCTCGTAGGACTCCCGCACCGACGGCACCTGGTGCCCGGTCAGGGCGAGCGTCAGCTCACCGGGGCGGTGGAAGTCGGCCTCGATGCCGTGGCGCTCGAGCGTGGCGACGATGCCGTCGAAGTTCTCGGCGGCGAGCCGCTCGAGCGTTCCCATCTCCTCGGGCCAGCAGGCCACCCCCTGGGCCAGTCCGTGCGTCAACGACGGCGCCATGAAGCCGCCGTTCCGTCCGGACGCGCCGTCGGCCAGGCGTCCCGCCTCGACGACGACGACCTCACGCGACGGGTCGGCCTCCTTGGCCTGCAAGGCCGCCCACAGTCCGGTGAAGCCTCCGCCGACGACGAGGAGGTCGGTGCGCGGAGCCGCACCCGTGAGCGATGGCCGCGGCTCGGGTCGCTCCGGCCGGTCGGTCCAGAAGGGCGTGGGCCGGGCATCGGCCAGCGCCCGTGCGGCGCGGTCGCTCAGCGATGCGTCCGACCGGGCGGCGCGAGCGGCGTTCCGCGCAGGGAAAAGAGGCATGACGAGACGGATTCGACCATGCTTGGCTGTCCCTGTGAACCCCTCTTCGTTCCAGAGCGATGCCCACGCCGTCGACGCCGACGAGCTGCTGCGCGTCTTCCACGACGAGACGCGCGCGCCGATCCGCGTCGGCACACCTCAGCGTCCCATCGAGGTCGACGGCCTCGTGCGGCGCGAGTACGAGGTCGACGGCGGCCACTGGAACATGATCGAGAGCCCCGACGGGCTCGGTCCCGACCCCGACGAGTGGGACGCCGTCATCGCACGGCAGCGCGACTTCTTCGCCCAGCGCGGCCTGCGCGTCGAGTGGAAGACCTACGACTACGACGAGCCCGCCGACCTCGGCACCCGCCTCGTGCGGGCCGGTTTCGTCAGGCAGGACGACGAGGCGCTGGTCCTCGGCGAGGCCGCGCCGCTCGCCGCGCAGGAGCTCTCCCTGCCCGACGGCGTGGTCGTGCGCGCCGCGGACTCCGACGAGGACTTCGAGCGGATGGCCGCGATGCTCGAGGTCGTGTGGGGGCAGCCGCAGCCCTGGGTGGTCGACTCGCTGCTGCCCCGGTGGCTCACCGAGCCCGCGTCGATGGACGTCGTCGTCGTGGAGCAGACGCGTGGGGGACCGGTGCTCTGCGCGGCGCGGTCGGAGTACGACACGAGCCGCTTCACCGGCCTCTGGGGCGGCTCGACCCGGCCCGAGTGGCGCGGTCGCGGCCTCTACCGTGCCACGCTGCTGCACCGCGCCCGCCTCGGCCTCGAGCGCGGCAAGGACTTCGTGCGTGTCGACGCCTCGCCCGACTCCGAGCCGATCCTGCGCCGCCTCGGCCTGCACCGCGTGGCCACGACGACCCCCTACGTGTTCGACCCGACCGACCGGCGTCCGGGGCGCTGAGCACCCGCGCTCCGAGGGGTGGGCACCGCTGACCGACGCCGGCCGGGCGTGGCAGGATCGACGGCGGACCGCACCGCCGTGGGGCCTGACGCCCCACCCGCACGAAACAGCAGGAGATGCCATGCCCATCGCCACCCCCGAGGTCTACGCCGACATGCTCGACCGCGCGAAGGCCGGCTCCTTCGCGTACCCCGCCATCAACGTCTCGAGCTCGCAGACGCTCAACGCCGCGCTGCAGGGGTTCTCCGACGCCGGGTCGGACGGCATCATCCAGGTCTCCACGGGCGGGGCCGAGTACCTGTCGGGCCCGAACGTCAAGAACATGGTCACCGGCTCGCTCGCCTTCGCCGCGTACGCGCACGAGGTCGCCAAGAACTACCCGGTCAACATCGCGCTGCACACCGACCACTGCCCGAAGGACAAGCTCGACGGCTTCGTCCGCCCCCTGCTCGCCGCCTCGACCGAGCGCGTCAAGGCCGGTGGCACCCCCTGGTTCCAGTCGCACATGTGGGACGGCTCGGCCGTGCCGCTCGACGAGAACCTCGACATCGCCCGCGAGCTGCTCGGCCTGGCCAAGGCCGCGAACGTCGTCCTCGAGATCGAGGTCGGCGTCGTCGGCGGTGAGGAGGACGGCGTCGCCCACGAGATCAACGACAAGCTCTACTCGACGCCCGAGGACGCCATCGCCACGGTCGACGCCCTCGGCGCCGGCGAGAACGGCCGGTACCTGACGGCCCTGACCTTCGGCAACGTCCACGGCGTCTACAAGCCGGGCAACGTCAAGCTGCGTCCGGAGGTGCTCCTCGAGGCCCAGAAGGCCGCGGCCGGCAAGCTCGGCCTGTCCGAGGAGGCCCGACCGTTCGACCTCGTCTTCCACGGCGGGTCCGGCTCGCTGCCCGAGGAGATCTCGGCTGCCGTCGACTACGGCGTCATCAAGATGAACGTCGACACCGACACCCAGTACGCCTTCACGCGCCCGGTCGCCGACTGGATGCTCAGCAACTACGCCGGCGTGCTCAAGATCGACGGCGAGGTCGGCAACAAGAAGCAGTACGACCCGCGCGCCTGGGGCAAGGCCGCCGAGGCCGGCATGGCCGCCCGCATCGTCGAGGCGTGCCAGGCCCTGCGGTCGGCCGGCACCCACCCGTGAGCGACAACCTGCTCGGGATCCCCGAGACACGTCTGGCCGAGGACCCCGCCACCGCGCGCCTGGCCGCCGGTGAGGAGGCGGTCGTCGTGGCCGCCGCCGTGCCGACGTCCTCGCTCGCGTGGGCGACGCTGGCCGAGCAGGCCCTCGCCGCGGGCGGGCGCGACGTCGAGGCCTACGCCTACGCCCGCACCGGCTACCACCGCGCGCTCGACGCCCTGCGCAAGTCGGGCTGGCGGGGGCAGGGCCCGGTGCCGTGGTCCCACGAGCCGAACCGTGGGTTCCTGCGGGCGCTGGCAGCCCTGGCGCGAGCCGCGCGCGCCATCGGCGAGACGGACGAGGAGCAGCGGTGCGCGCAGTTCCTCCGCGACTCCTCCGCCGAGGCCGCCCGCGAGCTCGGCCTCTGACGCCTCACCTTCTCGACGGTCGGGCTGCCGGTCGGTGGAGCACCACCTGTCTCTTATACACATCTGACGCTGCCGACGACGGA